>JAHAZJ010000102.1 GCA_018385315.1 Treponema sp.
GTCTTAAGATTCTTCATCAGTTGAATTTTATCAACTTCTGTCATCTTAAGTTTTTCTTCTTTGGAATTTATTCTTTCAGGAATTTGGCCTGAAGAATACCATTGCATAGCAAGTTTTCTTGCTTCGTTGTAATTGGGAGTTCCAGTACTTTTGTGATTGGATAATGAACCGTCTTCCAATCGGAACTGGACGTAATAGTTACCTCCCTGGCGACGTGTGTACAAATAATAAGGCTCAGCCATGTAAACCACCTTAAATTACCGTTCGAAAGCCTTTCTACCAAGTCTTTCTACCTTTTAATAAGTAGTTCCACGCTGAGCCTATTCAGTGATAAGTCAGAAGTGACCTAATTCCTTATAACATATAGAATTAGCAGTTTAGCGGGGGCAGGACTCGCCGTTACAGTCGCAGACGTCCTGTCTGCTCCTTCCACGGCGGCTGCGTTCACTAACTGCGACGTCCTGTCGCAGTTCCCCAAAAAACGCTCCATGTTTTCGCCTTTTTTGGGTCGTTCACTCCGCTTCGAGTTCTGCCCCCTTTAGCAAACTTTGTTACTGAAAACTCTATTGGACATAAAAAAAGCTTCACTTATTAAGTGAAGCTTTCGTATAGCGGGGGCAGGACTCGAACCTGCGGCCTCCGGGTTATGAGCCCGACGAGCTGCCAACTGCTCTACCCCGCGTCGTATGTTTGGGTATATTACTCCCTTAATCAAAAAAAGTCAAGAGAAATTTTGTAAAATTATATAAAATATGGAATTAATCTTCTTCTGAAGGAACTAAGGCTGTATATTTAATGCGACATTCTATAATTGCTAACAAGATTACTGGAATTGCGAACCAACGCAAATTGTTTTGGAATGCGGCAAAGAAATCATACATACCATGAAGGAAAAACGCATAAATAAAAAATTGGAACTTTGGTTTTTTATTAACTGCAGTATAAACGAATAATCCTCCTAAACCTGCACATGTCATATGGATTACATCGGAAGAAAACAATCTTATAAAAATCTGTAAATAAAGAATTGTTCCGCCTCTGCTGTATGCAATCTGTAATTTATCCAAGAAATATACAACTGATTCAAAACATCCCAATGAAATTCCAAACATAAATGATAAAAGCATGAACTTTAATGGCTTTTCTTCTGATTTTCCAGGTAATGGCCAGATTAATAATGCTTTAAAAGCTTCTTCAATCAAACCAAAGATTATAAGTGATTTCAGTAAAGAATGGATAACTGGATTTATAGAAATTGTTTTTGGTGTAGGAATCCAGAATTGTAAAAATGATATTGGCAGAATTGCTACTAAACCCAGCATAATTGCTGCAAATAAATGAATTGCTTTAATTTCAAATTTCTTAAAAATCAGAAAACAGAAAATTACAGGAATAAAACATATTAAAATTGGAAGAATTATTTGAAAAATCATTTATTACCTCTGATTAAAGCAATTCATTTTTTTGATTATTTATGGCAGTTGCAATCTCCATCACAGCCACCATCGCAATTACAGTCTCCGCCGCAATCACCACCACAGTCACCGCCGCAGTTGCCACCGCATCCGCCTCCACAGCCACATCCGCAGCCACCTGAAAGCATTTGTTGTTTTTCTTCTTCTGATAATTCGCGAACTTCAACAACTTCAACATCAAAGTGCAATACTTTTCCAGCCAGTTCATGATTTCCATCAATAGTAATGTTATCACCTTCAACTTTTGTAACACGAACAATTGTTGGTCCAGCTGGAGTCGATACCTGAAACTGCATTCCAATTTCAATATCACCAGGAAGATCAAATCGTTCTCTTGATAATGTTGCAATTAGTCTTTCATCGTATACGCCATAACCTTCTTCTGGTTGTATTACAGCCTTAAATTTATCTCCTGCTGATTTTCCTTCAAGTTCTTTTTCCAGACCTGGAATTAAATATCCGTTACCATGAATATAAGCTAAAGGATTTCCACCTGCAGATGAATCTATTTCAACTCCATTATCATCCTTTAATGTATAATGGATTGCAACCATTTTATCTTTTTCAATTACCATTGCATGTCTCCCTGTTCTGGTGCATTATCCTGTACAACTTCTGTGATTTCTGGACATGCATCTTTTATATATCTTTCAATTCCCATTTTAAGTGTCATTGTAGCCATTGGACATCCGCCACAGGCACCTGTAAGATTCAAGTGAACCTTCATATCATCATCAATACCAACAAATTCTGCATCTCCACCATCAGCTTGTAACTGTGGACGGAACATTTCCAATGCTTCTAAAACTAAATCTGTAATTTTCTGATCAACTGCCATTTTATTCCTCCAAAATATACCTAATAAGGATAATATATTATAACAAAAAAGTCATTGAATATGATGATAATTAATCATCTAACTTTTCTAGCTTTCTATTTAAATTAATGATTTGTGCATGTAAATAATGATCGACTATATTTTTTTCTAGAATGCCAAGTGGTTCACCATTTGCATCAATGATAGGAATAGCATCAGTATCGTAATCTTCAAATAGTTTGTAGGCTTCTGGGAGCAGGGTAGAAGGTTTACAAGTTATTGCAGGTGTATCCATTACATCCATTGCAAGCATAGATTCTGCAAAATCTCCAATTTGCATTACTTCTTTTAAGTGTTCAAGAGAAATAATACCCGCAAGATTTCCATCATTTCCTTTTACAACATAGTTTAAATTTTGATTGTGGCTAAATGAATTTAATATAGTGAAAAGGCTGTCTGTTTCCATAACAATTGCTGGGGATTCTGAATCGCAAATATGATTTTTGCCCCATGTTACATCATTTACTCTGGAATTCTTCTTAATATCTTCAACGGTAACGTTTAATCCACATTCTCCCGCTTTTGTTACACCTATTTTTACAAAAATTGGACCAATCAATTGAACTATAAAAGTGGTTGCTGTAATGATTAAAAGGATTTGTGGACCAATGGAATCTGGAAAATCGTTTCCTGCAGCAATTGAAAGACCTATTGCTACTCCGGCCTGACTTAATAGACAATAAGGCAGATATTTTTGAACTGTTTTTGGTGCTTTTGTAAGCCATGCTCCTAAACTTGAGCCAATGGATTTTCCCAATGTTCTTGCCAAAACATATATTATGGCAATTATTCCTAAAAAAGGTGTGATAATCCATATATTTAGTTTTGCTCCAACTAAAACAAAGAACAAAACATAAACTGGTGGTGTGAATTTTTCAATGGTATTAAATAGAGGGGTAGCTTTTGTTTTTGAAAAATTTGCTGCAAATGCTCCAATAGACATGGCTGCAAGAATATTATCAAGATTAAAAATTTGAGAAAAGCCTGTACATAAAAATAAAGCGCCTAATGTAAGTGAAAGTAAACGACTTTCTTTATTTATTAGTTTTTTGGAAAAGAATTCAACTATGAACCCAAATAAACAGCCCAAGGCAATTGAACCAAATATATCTTTAAAAATATTCAGTAACTGAATTCCAAAAGGAAGGCTTTTTCCGCCAATAATTGGGCTAACTATTGTTGAAGCAATTGTATATAAAACCAGAGCAACTGCATCATCCATTGCAACTATACCGTAAACTGTTGTAGTTAATGGTCCTCTTGTTCTATATTCTACAAGAACATCTGTTGTAGCGGCCGGTGCTGTTGCAGAACAGATTGCACCTAAAATAAGTCCTAAAGACATTGAGCGGGCAAAGTCTTTTGTTACTGCATAATTAATTACGGTAACAAGAGTACAAACCACAATGGCAGGTGTAATTGCTTCAAAAAGTAAAATACTAACAAACTGTTTTCCATATTTCTTTATGGTTTGACATTTTAGTTCTCCACCTACAAGAAATCCTATAAAAGAAAGTGCAATTGTGCTTACACTATCCAGGGCAGAAATAACTCTTGGCTCAATAACATGAAATCCTGAAGCACCAAGAAAAATTCCAATAACAATGTATCCTACTACCTGTGGTATTTTTAATTTTTGAAAAAGCCATCCGCCTAAAGTTCCGGCAAAAATTATCAGTCCTAGCATCAGAACAAACTTTGTTGTTTCTAATTGTCCAAAGTGCATAAACTGAGGTAAAAGGTGAGCTAAAGGGTTATCCATATTTTCCTCATTTTTAATATATAAAAGACTCTACAATATCTTTAAAAGAACGTTTTTCTTGGGATTTTGTCTCATCAAAGTAAAGCCATTCATAGTAAAGTGAAGCGGATACAAGCTTTCGTCCATATTCACGAGTTTCGCTATATGGAAGTGTTTCCAGGAAAAGATCTCCAGGCATATTTTTCTTTTTTCCAAATTCTACCATGGAACTAGAAAGCCATCTTCTTACTCTTGTTATTCCTGCATTATATGAAAACAATGCTTGTAACGCCGAGCCATCACATCTGGTAATTAATTCGCTTATATAATATGTGCCAAATCTGATATTTGTTTCCGCATCAAGAAGTGAAAAATCTTTAACTTTTAGTTTTGCAGCAATATCATTCCCTGTTAATTGCATTAGCTGAGTAAGTCCCACGGCTCCAGCTGTACTTTCAACATCTTCATCAAAAAAACTTTCGCTGCGAATTAATGCATAAATCAGGTTTTCGTCTACTTCGTATTCAGAGGCATACTTTGTAACTAAATCAGAATAAAATCTAGGATAAATTAGTTTTAATTCTTCTTTTTCCAAAAATTTTGTAGTGATATTTGCAGAACGGGCAGAAATTCTAATACTTAAAGGATAATAATCATGATCCCATTCTCCACAATCATGTAAAAACTGAGCCAGTTCCATGGAAACTTCTGTAGAAACTCCCAGTTTATATAATTTTTGCCACTCTGGATAAATCTTTTCAGGATAACCAAAATATTTGTAGCCCAAAAGAAGATTTTCCGCACTTTTATTTACAGGGATATCTTTGTTATCTGCATAAACACAAAGTATGCGGGCCATTTCATCATCAGAATATCCAAGTCTATATGCTGCAAGAATTTTATAATAAGGATTAATTCCACAATTCAAGGCACGGGTAAAGGCTCTTTCAATTTCTATATCTGTATCTTTCCCTTTTTTGATATAACCTTCTTGTAAAAGGCGGCCATAAATATATGCAATTTTTGCAGTTGTTTCGTTTGATGCGTATCCATCAATCTGGTCTAAAAGTGTTCCAAAATATTTCCAGTTTCCGTTTACCATCAAAGATGGAATCATTGTATCGAACAAATCATCAAAATATTCTGGATCAGACCACTGTGAAGCATAAGTACTAATATTTTTAATTGTATCTGTATAAGACTGATTAATTTTTACTTGCAGCAAATACCACAAAGCATCGTCTTTCTGGCTATCATTTTTGGCATTTTGAATTGCTGTTTCAAAACAATTAATTGTCTGACTATAATGATCATCCAGCTTGCTGTAAAAGCGACCTGCATAAAACCAGAAATAAAATGCAGAATCAAAATTACTGTATTCCTGAGCTAATTCTGTAAAAAGGTTTCCATTTTTAAGATAATTGTTGCTGCCATATAAATATGCCTTGCCAATATCTGAAATTAATAAAGGATAAGGCTCTGTATGGGCTTTATCAAAAAGTTCAAATAAAGTTTGTGCTTTTTCCAGACATAAAGAATAATCTTTCTTGTATAAATCAATTCTGTATGTAATTAAAAACTGATGAAGAGAATATTCTTTTTCTGATTCTGGTAATTCTGCAGAATAGGTGTCTCTATAAAACGTATAATGATAATCAGATATTTTTCTTGAAATGAACCATTTAAAAACTTCGGATTTATAATGTTTTGATCCAGTTTTTTCCATAGCTTCCATTCTGATTTTTAAAAGTTCATTATCACTTTCAGAAAGATCCAGATTATTTGTTAATTCTATAACTTTATTATATTCTTTTGCGTCATAAAATTGTTTTGCGGCAATTAAGTAGGACTCTTCATCTGGAAACATGTCTATAAGATTTTGGCATGCTTTGATTTTTTCCTGGAGGGAACCCATTGTTGTAAGATATTCGGCACTTTTTTTTGCACAAAAGTAAGTTCCGTTTTTCATACAACTCTGGAATTTCTGTCTTGCCTGATTTTCTTTTTCATCATTCAGTAATTGAAGTCCTAAAAAATAATCTGTATCTGGACCAAAAACTTCCTGAGGTGAATTTACCTGTGGTTCTGATGCAGAGCAGGAAGAGATAAAAAGGATAAAAAATATTGAAGAAATAGTGTTTACAAGTTTTTTCGAAATTTTCAATTATGTAAAATCCTAAAGTGCTGGAATGGTTATTACAGTTCCAGAAATAATGTGATCGGGATTTTTAATACCATTAAAATTTGAAATCTTTTTATATTTCCAAGGGTTTTTATAATAAGTTTCTGCAATATCCCAAAGTGTGTCGCCCCATTTAATTTTGTATTGTACATTTGAAGTTTGAACTTTTTGAGTTACTGCCGGTTCAACGGTTTGTGCATCTTTAATAACCAGAATTTCATTTTCTTTTGCTTCTGGAGCTTTGGGAATTTCGTTTGTTTCCTGTTCTACAATTGCAACAGAGTTATCCTCTTTTGCAGCTGCATCTGAACGATTTTTTTTGATGCTTGAACTTATTGGAATAAAGAGAAGCAGAACTAAAGTTGCAAGGATACAAATAATTGCACAGCAGACACAAATCCAAACAGAAATTTTAGATTTTTTTGGAAGATTTTCTTCGTGATATGCGGAATCTCCCATTTCTGTTTCACTATCATATAGCCCTTGAAAATTTAAGGGATTATCCTCACTTGAGCCGCTTGGAATAAAAATTGGTTCAGGATCTGAATCCTCTTCGATTGTATAGTCATCTGGAGTTTCCAATTCTTCTGGAGTACGGGAAATTAATGGAATTGTTGAATCGCTTCTTGCACCTGTTTCTGGATCCGAAATATGTGCTTCTAACTGATTGTTTTCATCTAAGGTGATTGAAAAAGAAAGGTTAGGTTCACCATTTTTATGTTCATTAAGATTTTCAATTTTGAGAGTATCAATATATTCAGCATCATCCATGGAACCTGATTCAGAACGGAATAAATCAACCATAACGCAAGTCTGATTATTATTTGCGGTTGTGAGATTAAGATTTTTTGTTTCTGGAGTTCCCTCTTCCAAAACAGGAAAGAAACTACCATCTGCTAGTTTGATACCTATCTTTTTCATATCTATTATTTTATTGATATGTAAATTCTGTAACTGAAACTAAATCGTTTACGGTTGTTCCAAATTTCTGTGCAATTGCATATTCAGAAACTTTTGCAACATTACCAACAGAATCATATTTTACAATTACACGGTATATAATTTCTTTTGTATCATCATAAGTTGTAATTTGTGAAATTGTTCCGTCCTGTGCATATTTGAAAACAAGCTGTTCTTTTGTCATTTTTAATGTGTCATATACAGTAATAGAATCAATTTTTCCATTTTTTGCATAAACATATGTGGTTTCTTTATCCAAAGAACCATCAGCACAATATTCTGAAATTACAGAAACACGATTTGCCTCATCATATTTTGTAACAATTTTCCAGATTAAAGCACCTTCACCATCATAACCTGTTTCATCAACAAGATTTCCATTTTGATATGTATAGATGATTTTTTCTTTAAGAGTACCGTCTTTTCCATATTCAGAACAATCAACTTTCTGTTTTCCATTGTAAGTTGTAACAGTTTTCCAAATTAATTCCTGTTTTGCATTATAACAATTCTGTTCTGTAAGATTTCCAAGAGCATCATATGATGAAGTGATTTTTTCGATTACAGCATCCTTAGGAGAAAGTTCAACAAGTTCAACTTCTTTTCCAGATGTATTTAGAGTACGAACAATTTTTGTATTTGGAGTTCTAAAATAGTTACCAAATTTTGAAGTAATTGTAAAATCAGTCTGTGTAAAATTTTTAACATTTCCAGAAACAGGAGCATAGGAAAGAATATCCAAACCGAATAATGATGTACATAAAGCTGCTACAGCAATAAAAGATAAAAGCTTTTTCATGAAACCTCCATTTTCTTTTTCTTCAGTCAATCCATTTAATTTTGAAGAAAAACAGATATAATAATAATAACACAAAAATTTTAAAAAAGAAGTCTTTTTTATAAAAAGGATTATTAATATGACAGATTTACAGTGGAAATTTTTTGAAGCATTTAAGATTGAATTTAGGGCAAAAGTACAGGAATGGATGTCAATGACAGATGTATTAATTCCACTTCAAAAAAAAGCGGCTGAAGATTGTGGTGTTCCTTTTTATCCAATTGAAAACTCTGTGGTTTACAATACTGATCTAGAAAAAATCAAAAAGGAAGATGATATTCGTTTAATAGTAATTGGTGATAATCCTGGTAAATCGGAACAATTAAAGGAAAAACAGGCATATCTTGTAGGACAAGCCGGAAAAATTGCAGAAGGTTATTTTAGAAGAAATCCTGAATTTGATGTGGATTTTAGAAAAAATGTTATTATTTTGAATAAAACACCTGTTCATAGTGCTAAAACTGCAAATTTAAAACAGATTATTAAAGAGGGTGGAGAAAAAGTTGCAGCCTTAATAGAAGAAAGTCAGATTTGGATGGCACAAAAAACAGCTGAACTTATGGCAAATCTGATTTATGGTGCAGAATTTGAAGAACAGAAGCCTGAATTATGGCTTGTTGGATATGCAGAGCTAAAGGGAAAGGGCATTTTTGTAAAATATCGGGATTGTCTTAAAGAGAGCTGCTTGAAATGTGGAAAAGATGTGTGGGATAGAGTTTATGTCTTCCAGCATTTTTCCATGAATTGCTTTACCAAAGATTTGGCAAACCGGATAGAAGACGGAACTTTAACTGTTAAAGGATTAAAAAATCAGATTCATCAACTAGGTGAATTTCATAGAAAAGAGATTTTTGAATAAAACGTCAAGGGATTTTTTGATTGTTTTTTGAAAAGACCTATAGTTCTACAATCCGGGCACCAGATTTCTGGTCTATTTTTCCTTCCCTAGGTTTTTTTACTGAAATTAAGTCGCCACTTGTTAACTGTTTGTTTCTTGTGGAAATGAGTGTTAATCCAAGCTTACTGCACCCATAAAAGCCAGTGCGTCCAGCTGGAAGAGGGAATGGGTCAGAATTAATTCGGATTTTTATTTCATCATCAGTTTTATTTTCAGAAGGTTGTTTTGTTGAAATTGCAATAAAGGCTAGAGTAGCTCTATCTTTTGAAAGTTTTGCTTGTTCTGAAAGTTTTAATAGTTTTGCAGGGGCATCAACTGTAGAAAATGAAAAATTGCACCATTTATGTTGACTTCCAGTATATGCTTTAAATCCATTCATTGGGCATTCTTCTGCATGTGGACATGGTGCCAACACATATTTTTCTATGCCAATAAATCTGTCTCGAAGCAAAGATAATGTTCTTGCAGCTTTTGGAACGCCAGGTTCTACAAGCAGGAAATTTGCTTCTTTGGTTCCGTAATTTGTTAACTGTTCAAAATATTTTTTTGTCTGATATTCTGGAGGCATGTGGCTGGCTTGATCCAGTTCGTTGAGCATGTTTGCGCAAGTAATAAAATCGCATTTTTGTTTAATGCTTGTTCCAAAAGAACCTTTCACGCGAATTATTTTCCATGGTTCACAATTTGTTTTTGCAGAAACAGAAAGATATAAATCTTCTCCAAGGGCAAGGGAATTAGATGAAACATCCAGACAATACCAGGTGAGTTTCTTTTCTCTTAATTCTGGACGAGCAAGCCATAATGCAATTACAACAGTTAAAGGTCCGCTTCCTAAATCTAAACAAACAGAATCTTTTTTTGGAAAAAGTGAATCAGGAAGATTGCTAAATAGACGAACCAAACGTACTAGATTCCACCGGGTATAATAGCGAACATATGATGATAACTGAACAGTTTCATTCATGTAGCCAAGTCGGCGGGTGCTTCTTTCGTCTGTAAGCTGATGGGAAAATGCTTTGATATTATCAGGGAGCTGCTGCAGCTGTTTACTGTTTAATGGGCGAACTCCCTGAATTATTTCATCAAAATTATTAATGATGTTTAAACTTTCTTTTGGAATGGAGTGAGTTGAAAAGAGGGTTGGATATATATTTTTTTCAGTTTTGATTTCCCTTTCAACTAAGCTTCCACTTTTTTTTAGATCTATCTTTTTATCATTTGTCTTTTTATTAAAGGTGGTTTTGCCTGAATTTTTTATATCAGAAGCTTTTACTCTGTCTGAGCTTCCAACTGATTTTTGTGTTCCTGATTTTTTTTCTGTTTTTTCTGTTTTTTCTGTTTTATCAGAGCTTTTCTTCTGGAATTTTGAATAAAATTTGTCTTCTGCCATAGTTCTTTTTATATTTTTTTTAATTCAAGAAAGGCTTGTGTTAAATAACTTCTAGCTTCCTGAATCTGCTTAATAATATCTGCATTTTGTTGAACGGAATGTGCTTCTTCGAGAATTTGCTGTCCGGCACCTTCTGCAGTAAATTTTTTTTCGTTAATTAAATATTTAATGCGGAAAATAAGTTCGACTTCTTTTTGAGAATATATTCTTCTTCCGTTATTATCCTTTTGGGGAGTAAAACCTGGAACAACCTCTTCCCAATAGCGTAAAACGTGAGATTTTACACCTGCAAGCTCCTCTATTTGTCCGATTGTATAAGTCATTTTTATCTTCTATTCCCTATCTTCCCATTTCTGGCGGCTGCCTTTAAAATCAAGTTGAACAGGAATTTGATCATAACCCAAATCTTCTCTGATACGATTTTTCAGGTATGTAACATAAGTTTCTGGAACAACTTCTGGTCTTGTTGCAAAAAGCATAAACTGAACAGGATTTGTTCCTATTTGTGTCATATATCGAATTTTAAAATGTCCTGTTTTACTTGCTGGTGGCGGATATCTGTCTAACCAATCTTGAAGGGCTTTGTTTAGAGCTGCAGTTTCAATCTTTTTGGTAAGCTGTGAATACAACTGGATTGTAGTGTTAAGGAGCTCTTTTATACCTTTGCCTTCCAAAGCTGAAAGAGGGAGGATTGGTGCAAAATCCATGTGGGCAAACATAATGTTCATCCATTCACGAACACTCTTTATAGCTTTATTTCCCTGATCCTCTTTTAAGTCCCACTTATTCAAAACAAAGATGATTCCTCGTCCTTTTTCAAAAGCAAGGGAACATATTTTTTTGTCCTGTTCTGCAAGGCCTTCAACTGCATCAATCATTAAGAATACAACGTCACATTCATCAAGAGTTTTGATTGCACGGTTTACAGAATAATATTCAACATCATCTGTAACTTTTGCTTTTCTACGGATTCCCGCTGTATCAAGAACTTTGAAGTAATGTCCACCATATTCAAATTCTCCTTCGACAACATCGCGGGTTGTTCCAGCATAATCACATACAATAGATTTTTCAGAATGTGTAAGTTTGTTTGAAAGAGTTGATTTTCCTGTATTTGGTTTTCCAAGAATTGCAATTTTAATTGGACGGTCTGTACTTACAACCTTTACTCTTGAAAAGTCACATTTTTTTTCAACAAGTTCACTAAGTTCACCAAAACGATCTCCGTGTTCTGCAGAAATAAAGAGTAATTCATCAAAACCATATTTAGCATAGTTCCAGGCTTCTGCTTCGTTTTTTCCTCCTTCTGTTTTATTTACAACTGCAATTACTTTGTTCCAGTAAGGGCGCATGCGGAGAATGAATTCTTCATCTTCACCAGTAATAACCCCTGCTTCAAGAACAAGGATTACAACATCAGCTTTTTCTATCATTTCAAGGGAGCGTTCTACAACATAATCGTCTAATTCTGCTTCCATGGTTCCAATGTCCCGGGTAAGTTTATAGCCACCTGTATCTACAAGGTGAACTGGTTTGCTGTTTAAAATGGCTGTGGCTTCTACAGGATCCCGGGTAACACCAGGCTGGTCATTTACAATAGCAATGCGTCTATGAAGGAATCTGTTAAATAAAGTTGATTTACCTACATTTGGACGACCGGCAATTACAACAACAGGTAAGCCTTCATATTCCATGTCTTCTGGTGCAAGGTCACCGTTTACAGTAACTGTTCCATCTTTTGCAACATGTACTTCGCATTTCTGTGCTTCTTTATCAATGAAATCTGGTAATTCTTCCTGTTTTTTTGAAGTTACTTCCTGTTTAGGTTTAGAAAAATCGGGTTTTGCTTTCTTTTTTGCCATAATGTAAAAATTATAGCATAAATTAATTTTTTAGAATATATGAACAGAGTTGACCTGGAAAATAAGAACAGAATGGAAAAAAAACGTCATGCCGAACTTAAATCAACATGACGTTTTGTGTTTAGGATAATTATTAGTAATTACCACCACCTAATTTTGCAGAAAGTTTAAGTGCTACGACAGGTTTTTCGTCCCAGTCTGTAACTGTAATGTATGGACCTGCACCAAATGAAAGTGCTGAGTTTACAGAATAATTAGCTGTTGCAGAGAAAGTTGCAACTGGAAGATAAATGTCTGATTCTTTAAGACTCATTGCTCCGAGATTTGGAAGGACCTCTGGTGTATCAAAAACATCATTGCGACCAAAGTTCATCATGCCAAAAAGAGAAATTGAAAGGTCTTTAACATCACCAATCTTTCCAAAGTTTGTAATGAATGCAATATTGTGTCCCTGATAAAATTCAGGAATATCTAATATGCCTGGTTTAGAATATAATTTATCTACATCATTTCCATCATAATAATACTGAGCGGCCAATGTAATCTGAGGATCTTTCCAATAGTAGCTTACGCCAACTGTTGCCTGGAAAATACTTGATTTATTATTCCAGCTTGAGTCAGCCTGCCATTCTGAGTTTCCACCGTACTGATAAAGTGCTTCTCCAAAGATTGTCATTTTTTTGAGACTACCACTTGCTGTAATCATAGCTTTAGGAGCGGCTTCGTATTTGTAATATGCACCGGTTCCAAATTCCCATCCACCAAGAAGAAATTCATATTTTGCTGCAAAGGCTGTTTTATTTGCTTTGAAGTCTGATGAAGGAACTGCATAAAGCCATAAACAGTTTAATGAATCTGGGAAAGTGATTTGTGCTCTTAAATTTAGACAGCCATCAACCTGAGCATCTGTATCTTCTGGATTAATTGATGATGTGTTGATAATGTCTGAAACTGGGCTAAAGAAAAATCCTGTGCCCCAGGAAACTGTGTGAATACCAAAACGGAAATATGCTCTGTCTGCAACAGAAAAGTCTGTAAAGCATTCTTTTACCTTTAAGTAGTCAGAAATAGCAACGGGAACAACTGTTGGAAGAGGATTAGGATTTTGATTAGGATTTGGATTAGGAATTGTACCTGTTCCAACACTAGTGAAAGGATAATTAAAGGCAAATTTAGTATAAATGCGTAAATCCTGAACTGGACGGGCATCAATACTAAGTGTTGAATTTAATGTTGGTGTAAGAGTTGTATCAGCAAGATTGTCTGAAAAAGATTTATCTTCCGAAGAAAATAATGTTGTCATTGTAGAAATAGAAGAAGAAAGACTTCCTCCAATTTTTACGCTGCCGTTTTCAAATAAGATTCCTTTAGAAAGATCTGATGAAGCAGATACAGAAGTTACTTCTTCAATTCCATCATCAAAAAAGAAATCATCATCTTCAAACTGGGCAAAGGCTGCAATTGCAATAAGATTTAATAATATTAATACTGTAAATAATTTTTTCATTTTTAAATTCTCTTATGTGATAAAAACTAAGGAATCTATTTTGTTGAAAAGATTCCTTATAGCGTTTTTCTAGTTTAATCCTTCCAGGTAAGCTTTTGTGAAAAGGCGATCTGGCAATTTATCGAAAGTAAGGTCTGAAATAACCTGCTGAGTACTTTCACCCTTGTTCAATTCATCTTTCATAATAATCTGAGTTGCAACATAACCTGCTGGAACTTTTGAATATTTTGGAATAAGAATTGTTCTCATCAAACGGCCTGAACCAGAAAAATCTTCTTCTTTTAATACAAGAGGAATATCTTTTCTAATATAAAGTGTTGATTTCTGATATGAAGGCTCTGTAGTTTTTGCATCCAAAGTAATGATATAAACCTCATATTTTCCAAGTGTACCTGTTTTAAATTCAGCAATATTATAATTATCACGCCACCGTGTTTTTGACTGGTTTACATCATCAAGTTTTACATCTGAATCACCAAGAGCTTCTTTAATAGAAGTGTGAGTGAATTTACGGCTGATTGGATCGTAAGTCCAAATGTTATCTCCATCACGCAAATAACCTTTTCCTTTATCTGCTTGTGGGAAAATCTGTACAATGGTCATTAAATCTTTATCTGTGCGTTCATAAATCTTGTACTGAAGATTTTCCTTTGGTTTTCCAGGTTTTTCAATAACAAGAGAAATTGTGGCAGAATAATCTCCGTGATAAGCAAGTGTATCATCAGTAGATTCAAGAATTTTATAAGCCTGCTCTGCTTCTTTTGAAGAAACCTGTGCAAATATAAATGTTGCAGCTAATAGCAAAGCAATAGAAGTAACTATTTTTTTCATTTTTTCCTCCAGGAATAAAATTAAATTATTTAAAAGTTCTGAGTGCTTCGGCAGGATTCATTTTTGCAGCTTTTCTAGCAGAACCCCATACAGCCCATGAAGTTAAAGCTATCAAAAGGATATACTGAACAATAATTGAAACTGCAGAAAGCTTGAATGTAAAATGTCCGTTATCCAAGAATAATCTTAATGCTTCATTTGAGACAGGTATAAAATGAACAATTGTCATTGCAACTACTGAAATTAAAAGTCCTAAGACTGCACCAAGGATACAAAGAACAACTGCTTCTGTTGTAAAAATTTTTCCTGTAGTCTTTCCTTCCATTCCGAGAGCACGCATTGTACCAATTTCTCTGATTCGTTCATACAAAATCATGCGGTATGTGTTAGAAATGCCAACCATAACAATGAACAAAATTACAAGAAGAATAACTGTAGCTACAACATGGACAACGTTTACAACTGTTTTAATTCCACCAATCTGGTCATAAAGGGCTTCTACTCCCCATTTTGTTCCTTCCCACTGGTTATCTTCACCTTCGAACTGTTTTGTGATTCCTCTACCAATATTTGTAGGATTTGTCATCATGGCCTGAAGTCGGCTTGAAACATTTTGACCATCTTCTCTAAGTTTATTTTCAATTAAATTAGCAACTTTAACCTGTTCCTCTTTATTATTCAAATAAATTGAGAAAATTGTATAACCATCTTCTGGAAGTCCAATTAATGTGTTCAATTCTGCCAGGTCTGTGTAAGCCTGAAGTGTATTAATCAAACTGTTTGATTTGAAAATACCTGCAACTGTTAAATCTGTTACTGCATTCTGACCATAAACAGTTGATGTTGAGAAGATAAACTGATCCCCAACTTCAAGACCTAAAGATTCAGCAGTTTTATCACTAATAAGAACTGAATATGGTTTAAGATTTTCAATTCCACCAGAAACAAATTGGAAAGAATCAGTAAGGTCTTTATCTGAAAGGTCTCTACCATAAAGCTGCACTACAGATTTATTTCCTTCAAAAATTACGCGTCCTGTATTTGTTGAATAAAAGGAAACGGATTTGTAATTAATTCCACTTTCTTCAACAAGATTTTTTATGTATGCACCATCTCTAATAATGCTGATAAGCTGAGATTTCTTTCCTTCTTCTGTTGGTGGAATTTTTTCAATTCCCTGAATAAGAACTGTACCACCAACTAACTGTGCAATCTGATTTTCCAGGTTATCAACAATACCTGCTGTTAAACCGTCAATTGCTGTAACAACGAAAAAACCAAATGCAATTGCAATAGCAAGTATGGCGTTTCGTTTTTTCTGTCTTGTAAGATTTTTAAAAGCCAGTTTATAAATAATTACTTTTCTTGCAAAATTTAATTGTATTCTTTTTATTAATCCTATTCTTGTTTTCATACTAGTTACCACTTGAAAGAGCTTTAAGAGGAGTAATCTTTAATGCTGAACGAACAGGATAAATATTACTTAAAAGACTTCCACATAAAGCAATAATAATTGTTACGATGATGATTTTGAAAGTTGGGGAGAAGTGTAATAATCCACCTCCAAGAATCATCTTTGCAATGCTGTTTGTAATTACAATGTTACAAGAATTGAAAATTGTCATTGCAATGAAGGCAATAATTACACCAATTATTGCGGATATAAAAGTAAGAATAAATGTTTCGGTTGAAAAGAGAGTTTTTACAAATTTCTTTCCAGCACCAATAGCACGCATTGTACCAATCTCACTTGTTCTTTCAATAACGCTTACGGTCATTGTATTCATAATGATAATGAATACTACAATTGCAAGGATAATAATCAAAATATTGAAAACTAAACCAATGCCTTCAACTGAACCAGAATAGGAATAAGCGGCTTGTTTCCAATCCATAACCTGAACATTTAAGTCTTCTGCTTGGAATTTTTCTCTTAATTCTGCAATGGTTTCTTTTTCCTTATCTGCTTTCATAAGGATAAATTGCCAGGAACCATCATCAGTTTTATTTAGCTGGTCGCGAAGAGTTGTATCACCAAGAATTGCATCAAAATCTGTTGTGTTAGCTGCTAAAATATCATGGTCTTCAGAAATATCACCAAAGAAATCCTCTGAGTCACCAAACAAGTCGTCTTCTGAAAGTTCTGAGATTGAAAGGTCTACAGAATCTGGCAATTCTTCTTTAAATGATGCTGCGTAAGTTAAATCTGCAAAGGAGCGGGCTAATTCTGGATTACAATAAATAATCTGGAACATAGCAGAATTTTCGTTAGGTGGATTAAAAACACCAACAAGTTTAGCTTCACGAATAACACCTTTTGAGTTTGCACCCATAATAAGCAATGTATCTCCAATATTTAAATCTTCCTGATAAAGGCTGATGAATGCATTTTTAACCCGGGTATCAATCATAATTTCATTTGTACCAGGTGCGGGGTAAGTTCCTTCTACAAAATTTACACTAGGAAATGTATTCCAATATGTGTCTGCTTCACCGGCAAACAGCATGGAAATTGGAAGGTCGTCAAAACCAAGGTCATCTCTGTCTGCAATGGCAGATAAATCCATTTCTAGACCTTTTGCTACAAGAACTTGGGCAGAAATTAATTTTGTCTGTTTTTTAATGCCGTCGGTTTCATCAACAATTTTCTGAACTTTTTCTAAATCTGGAATTGCAGGAATTTGAGGAATTTCTGTTGAAATGTTTGTAGAATTCATTCCAAAAATATCAATAATTGTACCTTTGGGATTTTTAATTGCAATTGCGATGTCACCTGTATAATTTGCGCGGAAATCTTTTTCAAGTCCACGGTTCACGGATTCAAGGAAAGAGTTTCCCATAACAACAATTGCAATACCAAAAATGAGGAATAATGCAATAATGATTGTTTTGGACTTATGCTCTTTTAAGTTCCGCATTGCCAATTTAATAATTTCTTTCATTGTTTCTCCAATTAATTTTTTTTGGTAACTCACTATAATTTGTAAACATCAGAACCAGTTTTGTATTCATCATGAAGGATTTTTCCATCCAGAATATGAACAACATGGTCACACATATCAACAATGCGAGAATCGTGAGTAGAAAAAATAAAGGTTGTTTGTAAATCAGGATCTTTATTTAATGATTTCATAAGTGAAAGAATCTGACTTGAGTTTGTAGAGTCCAGGTTTGCAGTTGGTTCATCAGCAAGGATTAATGGAGCTTTTGTAACAAGAGCGCGGGCAATTGCAACACGCTGGCGCTGACCACCAGAAAGTTCTGTTGCCTTGTGATCTTTCCAGTCTGTAAGACCTACTTTTTCAATTAAGTAGTTAATCCATTCTTTTTTCTGAGCCCTTGTAAAATCGTCTACAGGGCTTTTTGAAGCAGGATTTTTTGATTCCAGAATAAGTGGGAATTCTATATTTTCATAAACATTTAAAACTGGAATAAGGTTGAATGTCTGGAAAATAAAACCTAAATGGGAACGGCGTAAAGCTGTAATGTATTTGTCCAGTTTTTTAGGAACAGAAGTTAATTCTTTCTTTTTCTTTTCACTAGAACCTGATGAAGCCCATCTTGTATTATTTACTTCTACCTGATTAAGTTTTACATCTTTGTAAACATCTGTATCACCAATAACAATAGAACCAGAGCTTGGTAAATCAATTAAGCCCATCATATTAAGAATTGTAGATTTACCAGAACCAGATGGTCCTGAAATGGCTGCAAATTCGCCTTTTTCGATTTTAAATGAAACACCTTTAACTGCTTCAACTCTCTGTTTTCCCATAGGATAACTTTTGTGAATGTCATGTAAACTGATAACCGACATGATTCCTCCTAAAGCAACGTACTACAACGTTATAACTAATATTCGTTAACCATAATAAATTCTGTTAGGAGTTACAACAAAATTCTAATAAGAACATTCTTATTTTTGGATGTTTCCTTTTAGCGCTGATAAGAATTCTGAATGTTTAGTTGGGTTCTGTATTTTGTAACAGTTCTTCTTGCAATTTTTATGCCCTGCTGATTAAGTATTTGTGTAAGCTGTGAATCTGAAAGGTTTGCATTATGTGTTGCTTCAATAATCTGAGATAATTTGCTTTTAATGGTTTCGGAAGAAATTTTTTTTCCATTGTTTGTGTCTATTCCAGAAGTAAAGAAATAATCAGCAGGAAAAATACCCCATTGGCATTGAATATATTTGCTGTTTTTTTTGTTTGCCATGCGACTGACTGTAGATTCATGAATATTGCAGATTTTTGCTAATTGTCTGCGGGTAAGAGGAACCAGATTTCCTTTTCCTTCTAAAAAGAATTTTTTTTGAGCGGCAACGATGGCACAGCCTTGAAGAGCAATGGTATTTTTTCTATATAAAAGGCTTTGTATGAATTCTTTTCCCTCCACGAAATATTTTTTATTTTGTGGCATTTTTGAATAAACCGGATTTAAGCGAATTTCTGGAAGAATACCAGATGCATATTTTACCTGGAACCAAATTTTATCTGTTCCTTTTATTTTTCCATTTTCAAAATCATCTTCCCTAAGATATCCCTCTTGGGGTTCTACAGTCAAAACTACATCTGGTTGATTAAAGCGAGAGGCATTTTCATCATAGGCGAATGCAGCGGCAGGATGTGGATTTAAATTTCGAATATAATCAATGGAATTTTGAACTTCTTCAATTGTTATTGGAATATTATCAATAGGGGTTTCAGCTGCAAAACTTTGGGAATGCCATTTTTCCAGATATTTTTTGATGTTTTTTTGCACCTGGGCACTAACAGGAGGAACTAAAAGCTCCAAATGATTATTTAAAAGAAAAAGTGTAAGTTCAGAAGCATCTGCTTTTACTTGTGCCTGAATTAAAAGACTTTCTTCTGGAGTTTTGCAGCAAACTCCTACAGGATCCAGATGATGAATTAAATCCATACATTTTGACAACATTTTTTTATTTTGCTGAGGACGATTTTTATCTAGCAAAGTAACAGGATCTAGCATGGAACCATAACAACCATTTTTATCCAGATTCTGAATTAAGGCAATGCAAAGACTATGTTCATCCTCTGAAAGCTTTTCAAGATTTACCTGATTTATTAAATGCTGCTGCAGTGTTTCTGTTTTATCTTCGGTCTGTTCAAGAATATTTTGATTGTCTGATGAAGAAATTTTTTGTGAGTTTTTATAATTTATTTCGAAAGGATCAAAAACAATTTCCAGAGCTGGATTATTATCAACTGCTTTTAGAATTTCTTCTCGTAAATCTTTACTTCCCATGGCCAGATACTTTAAGGTCTGGATTTGCTGTTGAGACATTTTTTGAAGCTGAAGGTCTGTTTGAAATTGATTCTGATTAGCAGTAATTCCCATGGCAATTTTCTCTATGCTAATTGTAGCACAATTCATTCCATAACAGTATACTTGAAATTATGAAAAACATTGAAGAATTTGGAATTAGAGTTCCAGAAATTTTATTACCTAAAAAATTGGATTTAGCAAGCTGGTCTGTTATTGCATGTGACCAGTATACTCAGGATTTGGATTATTGGAAAAAGGCAGAAGCTAATGCGGGAAATAATCCTTCTACGTTAAAATTGATTTTGCCTGAAGTATATTTAAATTCTCCAGATAAGCCTGAAAGAATCAAAAAAATCAGAGAAACAATGAAAGAATATCTTGCATCTGATGTTTTTGCTCCAGTTAAAAAATCATTCATTTATATAGAAAGAAAGACAGCTTTTGGTAGAATGCGTAAAGGTTTGGTGGCTCAAATTGATCTTGAAACCTACGAATGGAAACCTTTTTCAAATGCGAATATCCGTGCTACAGAAGCAACAATTGTTGAACGTATTCCACCAAGAATGGAAATCCGTCGTGGTGCAAGCCTTGAACTTCCTCATATTATGCTTTTGGTAAATGACAAAGAAAAACTTTTGGTTGAAGGTGCTGGCCAGATTGCAAAAAAACATTCTCCATTGTATGACGGTCAGTTAATGAATAATGGAGGTTCTATTACAGGCTGGGCTTTGGAATCAAAAGAAGAACTTGATGTTGTTACAAAAGCTGTTAATAAAATTGCTGAACAGAATGCTGCTCCAGATGGTTCAACTTTCCTTTTTGCTGTAGGAGATGGAAATCACTCCCTTGCAACTGCAAAAGCGGTGTGGGATGAATACAAGGTTCAGTTAAAAGAAAAAGGTGTTTCTGATGAAGAAATAAAAGAAAATCCTGTAAGATATGCTCTTGTTGAAATAGTAAACATTTATGATGAAGGTTTAACTTTTGAACCAATTCACCGTGTTATTTTTGACATTGATACTGAAAAATTAATTTCATATCTTTGCGAAAAGCTTTCTGGAAAATCGGAAGAGGTTGAATCAAAAGATAAACTGGAAAAGCTTGTAAAAGCTTCTGAGGCAGATTTTGGTTTTGCATTTGTAAAAGAAGGCAAGCAGAAATATGTTTATCTTAAAACTGAAATAAAAGAACTTGCTGTTGCTCGTCTTCAGCCAGAAATTGATTCATTTCTTAAACAGGAAGAAAATCAAAAAGCAGAAATTGACTATATTCATGGAACAGAAGAGGTTTTGGCCCTTGGTACTAAAGCTAATGGCACCGGGATTCTCCTTCCGCCAATTGCAAAAGACAGTTTCTTTGAAACAATTAATGGTCGAGGTCCTCTTCCAAGAAAAAGTTTTTCCATGGGCGAAGCTGATGAGAAAAGATTTTATCTTGAATGCAGACAATTATTCTGTTAAAATCGGGTAATTATGTCTGAATATATCACTAAAAGCGGTAATCCTTATTCTCTTGGCTCTACAATTACAGCAGAAGGTGTAAACTTTGCTATATACAGTAGAGATGCTACAAGGGTTACTTTATTCTTATTTGATGCTGGCGATGCAAAAAATGCCAGTGTCTCATTTGACCTGGATAGTGAAAAAAACCGCACTGGTGATATTTGGCATATTGAGATTTGTGGATTAAAAGCGGGAGCCTTATATCTTTATAAAGTTGACGGTCCATATGACCCGCCAAAGGGCTTGCGTTTTAATTATCATAAATATCTGTTTGATCCATATGCAAAGGCATTTTCCAGCGGCTCTGTTTTCCGTTCTTACAATAAACTTCACAAGATTGGTTTTAATGCAAATGAGGGTGGAGAACTTTTTGATTTATCAGATTTCCCAAAATGTGTAGTCGTTGATGATAAAGATTTTGATTGGGAAGGGGACAAGCCGCTTAATTATCCATTAGATAAAACAGTAATTTACGAAACTCATTTACAAGGGTTTACTGCTTCTAAAACCTCTAATACTGCTCCTGAGATTGCAGGAACATATAAAGGTTTCACATCAAAAATCGATTATTTAAAAGAGTTAGGAATTACTTCTGTAGAGTTACTTCCAGTTTTTGAATTTGATGAAAATGAAAATGGTAATTCTAATCCAAGAACCGGAGAAAGCCTTGTAAATTATTGGGGATACAGCACAATTGGTTTTTTTGCTCCAAAAACTTCATATGCGGCAAATAAAACTCCAGGTGCTTCTGTAAATGAATTTAAGCAGATGGTTAAAGAACTTCATAAAGCAGGAATCGAAGTTATTCTTGATGTTGTTTATAATCATACTGCAGAAGGAAATGAACACGGTTATACTTTTGAATTCCGTGGATTGCAGAATAATGTTTATTATTCACTTCCTTCATATGAAAAACAGTATTACATGAATTATAGTGGATGTGGCAATTCAATGAATTGTAATCATCCTGTTGTATATCAAATGATTTTGGATAGTCTTCGTTATTGGGTTGTTCAAATGCATGTTGATGGTTTCCGTTTTGATTTAGCTTCAATTTTAACAAGAAATCAGGTTGGAGCAGTTACAGAATTTCCAGCAATTACAACTGCAATTAATGAAGATCCAATTCTGTCTAAGACAAAGATAATTGCAGAACCTTGGGATTGCGGGGGGCTTTATCAGTTGGGTGGCTTCCCTGGTGGAAACAGATGGTCAGAATGGAATGGTCGCTTTAGAGATGATATGCGCCGTTTTATTCGTGGTGATGAAGGTGCTGTTACTGCAGCAGCCACAAGACTTGCAGGAAGTTCAGACTGTTATAATCATTCAGGAAGAACACCTTTAGCTTCAATCAATTTTGTTACAGCCCATGATGGTTTTACTTTAAACGATTTGGTAAGCTTTAATATTAAACACAATGAAGAGAATGGTGAAAATAACCGGGATGGTTCAGATGATAATTTAAGTTATAATCACGGTTTTGAAGGTCATAGTGTTAATCCTAAAATTGAACATTTAAGAGAGAAAAAGATTCGTTCTTTCTTTATATATTTAATGTTATCTCAAGGTGTACCAATGATGCTTTTTGGAGACGAAGTAAGACGTACCCAAAATGGTAATAACAATGCCTATTGTCAGAATAATGAAACTGGATGGATGGACTGGTCATTGGTAGAAAAAAATGCCGGATTGTTCCGGTTTGTAAAGATTTTGATAGCTTTAAGAAAAAACAATCCTGTATTTAGAAGAAAAGAGTTTTTTGGAGAAAATAACATGTCTGCCCAGGAAATTAATTGGTATGATATTAATGCTAAAACTCCAGATTGGGAAAAACAGAATAGATTCCTTGCATTTAAACTCTCAGATAAAAATGCTCAAACTGATTTTTATGTTGCCACCAGCATGGAAATTTATGATTTGACAATTACTTTACCAGCTTTACCGGGAAAAAAATGGTATCGCGTTGCTGATACTGATTTTGAAAGCCCTAAAGATATTTTAGAAAGTGGAAAGGAAGAATTATTGCCTGAACAAAGACGATATGTTTTAGTTTCAGGATCTTCCGTAATTTTAATGAGTAAGGCATAAGTTCTTACAGCTTATGCTCTCTGCGCAAAACTTATATTACCTAAGTTGACTGGATGTGTTTCCAGTTTGGAGGAATTTTATGGATTTTAACAAGGAAGAGTTCAAAGCTAACTTGTCTGCCCGATTGCGCCGTCAGTACGGTAAAGATATTTCTCAGGCAAACAAACATGACCTCTTTGATGCGGTTTCTGCTTCTGCTTTCGAATTGATTATGCCAAATTGGATGGCTACTCGTGCAGAATATGAAAAAAAACCAACAAAACAGCTTTATTATTTATCTGCTGAATTTTTAATGGGTCGTGCTTTAAGTAATAACCTTATTAATGCTGGAATTAAAGATGCTGTTAAAGAAGTTCTTCAGGACATGAATATCGACTTTAACATGATTGAAAATGAAGAGCCAGATGCTGGTCTTGGAAATGGTGGTCTTGGTCGTCTTGCAGCTTGTTTCTTGGATTCTCTTGCAACATTGGATTATCCTGGACATGGATACGGTATTCGTTATGAATATGGTATGTTTGAACAGAGAATTGAAAATGGTTACCAGGTTGAATATCCTGATAACTGGCTTGCTCACCGGGATCCATGGGAAATTAAACGTTCGGACCTTGCTGTAACAGTTAAATTTGGTGGAAATATTGCTTATGGAAAAACACCAGATGGTCGCCCACGTTTCTACATTGAAAACGCAGAGGAAGTAACTGCAACACCATATGATATGCCTATTATTGGTTATGATACAAAAACTGTAAACACACTTCGTTTGTGGCAGGCTTCTTCTCCAAATGGTTTTGACTTGCAGCTTTTTAATAACATGGATTATAACCGGGCTGTTGAACGCCAGAATGATGCTGAAAATATCAGTCGTGTACTTTATCCAAATGATAATGGTCCTTCTGGAAAAGCTCTTCGTCTTAAACAGCAGTATTTCTTTAGTTCCGCATCTTTACAGGATTTAGTACGTCACTATGTTGCTGATCACGGAACAGATTTTTCAAAATTCGCAGATTTACATGTAATTCAGTTGAATGATACTCATCCTGTAGTTGCAATTCCAGAGTTGATGCGCATTTTGATGGATGATTACAATGTTGGATGGGATGATGCATGGAATGTTGTAACCCACACATTTGCATATACAAACCATACAATTTTGGCAGAAGCTTTGGAAAAATGGCCAATTCAGATTTTCCAGGGACTTTTACCACGTATATATCAGATTGTAGAAGAAATTAACCGTCGTTTGGTAATTGAACTTCGTCAGAAATTCCCTAACGATTATTACAAACATGAACACATGGCTATTATCCATAACAACATGGTTTATATGGCTTGGATGGCAATTCATGCTTGTTTCTCTGTAAATGGTGTTGCTGCTTTACATACAGAGCTTTTGAAAACTGCTGAACTTAAAGACTGGTACGCAATTTATCCTGAAAAATTCAACAATAAAACAAATGGTATTACTCAGCGTCGTTGGTTGCTTAATGCTAACCCTCAGCTTGCTAATTTTATTACAGAAAGAATTGGTCATGGTTGGGAAAAAGATTTAACAAAACTTAAAGGACTTGAAAAATTCCTTGATGATGATAAATCTTTGGAAGAACTTATCCGCATCAAAATGGAAAATAAACAGGTTCTTGCTGATTATCTTAAAAATACTCAGAACGTATTCCTTGATCCAGAATCTATTTTTGATGTTCAAGTTAAACGTTTACATGAATACAAACGTCAGCTTTTGAACATTTTGAATGTAATGTATTTGTATAACAGAATTGTAGAAGATCCTTCTTACAATCCACCTGCAAGAACATTCATTTTTGGTGCTAAAGCGGCTTCTGGTTACCGTCGTGCAAAATCAATTATTAAATTAATTAATAATGTTGCTGAAAGAATTAATGGTGATCATAGAGTTCGTGGAAAATTACGGGTTGTATTCGTAGAAAATTATCGTGTTTCTGTAGCAGAAAAAATCTTCCCTGCAGCTGATGTTTCTGAACAGATTTCTACAGCAGGTCTGGAAGCTTCTGGTACTTCAAACATGAAATTTATGGCAAACGGTGCTTTAACATTGGGAACAATGGATGGTGCTAATATTGAAATTTTTGAAGAAGCTGGAAAAGAAAATGGTTTCGTATTTGGTCTTTTGACAGAAGAAATCAAGAAAATGGAAGCAGAACATTCTTACAATCCACAGGAATATCTTGATTGTAATCCTGCACTTGCTAAAGTTCTTGAACAGCTTGTTGATGGAACATATGACCCTACACATCAGTTATTCAAAGAACTTCATGACTCTTTGATTTACGGTGTTGAAGGTCAGCGTCCTGATGTTTATTACTTGCTTGCAGACTTTAATTCTTATTGTGAAGCTCGTGAAAAGATTGCTGCTGCATATGCAGACAAAAAAGGCTGGGCTAAAATGGTATTAAAGAATATTGCAAACTGTGGTAAGTTCTCATCAGACAGAACAATTGAAGATTATGTTCGGGATATCTGGCATTTGAACAAAGTTATTATAAAATAAGATTGTACAATTTTAATAGATTTTAGTTAAATTTTTACAAAAAATGGTAACCAAGGTTATTTTAATGGTAACCTTGGTTATTTTTTTATCTAAAACATTGACCCATGGATAGAATGGACTTATGATTAGGTTATTAAAAAAATACGTATAAAGTTTTCGTTCTTATATGGGCGATTGTTTAGGACGTTGGAGAGTTATTTGATGTCGGAGTAGGACTTTGGGAGTTTATGGACCAATTCATTTTCATGAGTTGGTCTTTTTTTTTGAATTGTTTGTTATGGTTCTATTTGATATTGAATAAGAAGAACATTCATTTCCTGAATACTACTTACACCAAATTTCTGAAAAATAATAGAGAAATCTTTTTTGATAGAAGAAAGACTTGTAATATATTTTTCTGCTAGTTCTTTGTATGAAATTTTATTGTGAATATAATCCTGTGTAATTTTAATTTGGCGTTCTGTTAATCCGTAATCTCTAAGATGGAGAACTTCACCAGGAGCTTCTTTAATAACTTTAGAAGATTGAACAACATGTGGTAGAAAATAGGAGAATCTTAACTTTAATAAATGAGACATCCATAAGAAGAATGCCAAATAGAAGACTGAGCTTGCAGTACACATAAGATATCTTTGCCAACTGTGAGTAAGAGTTGTTAACAAAAATATAAAGTGAGAAAAAACTGTAAAAATAAATAATTTTTTACTTCTTGGATGATTTATAGTTGCAATCCGAAACAGGCAAACAGCACCATAAAAAAGGAATATACCAAGTTGTTCTGTTCCTGTAAGAATTGTTAGTGCACTTTCAATGAACATAATTCCACATTCACCAAAAATTGATGGGCGAAAAATTTGATAGAAACACCAAATGCAGGAAATTGAATGCACAATTGGAATTATATAACTGGTGAGAATAACATTTTTACTATGAGGAATTAATTCCAAAATGGAGTCTTTATATCCATTTTGCACAATCCCTAGTATAACTGCAACTACCAAAAAGAAAAAAGCAGAAATAGATACAACTCTCTCCGAGTTTATCCATTTTTCTTTCATAAGTTTAAAATTATAAGAGAGAATTTATGATTGCACAAGCGGAATTTTCCCCATCCATTGCACTAGAAACAATACCCCCTGAATATCCACTGCCTTCTCCACTTGGATATAAACCTTTAAGAGCCGTGCATTCATAGGTTTCCTTGTTTCTTAAAATGCGAACCGGGGTACTTGTTCTGGTTTCTGGACCAATCATTAAAGCTGAATGGGAAATGAAGCCTTTCATGTTTTTATTAATTTCTAGAAAGCCTTCCTTTAAACGAGTACTAATGTGTTTTGGAAGCCATTCATTCATGTTGCTTGGTACAAGGCCTGGAGTATAGCTTGTTTTTGGAAGGTCTGTAGATTTTTTATTATCAAGGAAATCTTTTAGTAGTTGAGCAGGTGCTGCCTGGGATTTACTTTCCTCTTTTGCAGCATGTTCAATAGCAGTGCGGAATAAAAGACCAGCAAGAGCCTGACATCCTGACTTTTTTGCATTTTCAATATATTGGGCAGGAATATCTTCTGGGCGAATTTCTACAACTATAGCAGCATTGGACCAGGCTGAATTTCTTGATGCAGTAGACATGCCATTTACAACTATTTCTTCTGGACCTGTAGCAGAAGGAACAACAAATCCTCCAGGACACATACAGAAGCTGTAAACTCCACGTTCCTTGATTTGTGTAGTAACTCTATATTCTGCTGCCCCTAAATTTTCAGCTTTCTTTCCATGATATTGAATAGAATCAATTAATTGGCGTGGATGTTCAACTCGGACTCCTGCGGCAAAGGTTTTTGCTTCTAACGCTGCCGGTACTTGTTTTGCAAGCATTGTGTAAATATCTGATGCAGAATGGCCAGTTGCCAGAAGTATTGCCTTGCCATAAAAATCCTTTGTATTTCCATCTAAGGTATTTTCTGTTTTTAAGCCTGTTGCTCTGTTGTTTTCAATAATTAATTCTGTGACTTTTGTATTAAAGTGAATTTCTCCACCAAGCTCCCGGATTTTATCTTTCATGCCATTTATAACTTTTGGTAATTTATCTGTACCAATGTGAGGATGGGCATCTGTAAGGATTTTCTCATCTGCACCAAAGGCAACAAAAATTTTTAGAATTTTGCTGATATCACCACGTTTATTTGAGCGGGTATACAATTTTCCATCAGAAAAAGTACCGGCTCCACCTTCTCCAAAACAATAATTGGAATTTTCGTTTACAAGATTTTTTGTGCTTATAAGTGCAATATCTTTTTTACGTTGTGCCGTATCAGTTCCTCTTTCTAAAATGATTGGTTTAAATCCTTTTTCCAAAAGAGCAAGTGCTCCAAATAATCCTGCAGGACCAGCACCTACAATTAAAACAGGCTTTGAATCATCAGCTTTTTTCCATTCTGGAAGAGCATTGCTGTTTTCTTGTGGAGCTTCGTTTATATATACTTTATAGCGCAGGTGAATTTTTACCTGACCATGGCGGGCATCAATAGATTTTTTAATAAAAACAGGATAGATGGAATCTGTTTTTGAATTATATTGTGTAATGGAAAGTTTACTTTTTAATTCATCAATAATTTTCCTGTTAATAATTTTTTTATTGTGTTCTTCTTCTGGTTTTATTGTAATTGAAAGTTCTTTAATCATAAGAAAATTCTCAGGTTTTAGAAAAATTATGGAAATAAATTAATCATAATGTTATACTTTTTTTATGAGAAAATTTTATAAGATTGGTATATTTTTATTGATTTTATTTTCTGCATCACAATGTATTTTTGCAAAGACAGTTATAAAATATGTTGGTATTAGCAATGCTGTATTAAGAGAAAAAGCTTCTACAACTTCAAAAAAAGCCTGTGTATTAGATTATGGAACCTCTGTTGAAGTTTTGCAGGAAAAGGGAAAATGGTCTTTGGTACAGGCTGCTGAAGATCCTTCAAAAAAAGGTTGGATTACAACAACTCAGCTTACAAAGAAAAAAATCAGCAAAAATTCTAATGTAAGTGCGAATACAAAAGAAATTGCACTGGCGGGAAAAGGTTTTGCTTCTAATTTGGAAGAGAACATGGCAGAGGATTTGGATTTTGACTATTCTTTTGTAAATGTGGTAGAAAAAAATGCAGCTACTGAAACCGAAGTTCTTGCATTTATGGAAGAAGGCAAATTAACTGTTGGAGAATAGTATGAAAAAAATAGTAGTTTCTTTATGTTCGCTTTTTGTTATATGTCTTTCTGCTATTTCCTGTGTTTCAATGGATTTTTCGGATATTGCATTAAATATGATAGATGATGGTGGAGAAAGCGTAGTTAAATCTGTAAATGCCATAAAAAGAGCGGCAACAGATATTACTCCAGAAGAAGAATATTATCTTGGAAGAAGTACTTCTGCCATCATTATTGAAAAAAACGGCGGTTTATATAACAACACAGAAAAAACAAAATATGTTAATAAAATCTGTGGTGCATTGGTTATGTATTCTGAAAAACCATATTTATACAAAGGTTATAGTGTTGGCATTTTGAATTCTCAGGATTTAAATGCAATTTCCACACCTGGTGGTCATATTTTCATAACAAAGGGAATGTATGATATTGCAGATTCCGAAGATGCACTTGCTGCAATTATTGCCCATGAAATTGCTCATATTCAATTAAATCATGCCAGTGATGTAATAAAAATGAGTCGTACCATGGAAGCTGTAACTGCAACTGTAGATGCCGTTGATAAATTAACACGTTCCAGAGAAGAACTTGAAGAAGAAGAGTGGGTTAATGCCCTTTCTCTTGCCTATGTAGAAAAAATTCTTACAGATGGTTTTTCATCAGAGCAGGAATTTGAGGCAGATGCTTATGCACTTAAATTGCTTGTTGACGCAGGCTATGATCCAAAAACAATGGCAGATGCTCTTGTTGCATTAAAAATGAATCAAAATGGAAAAACAACTTTTGATAAAACTCATCCACGACCAAATGATCGACTGGAAAAGGTGAATGCAAAGCTTAAGGCAGAACCTTTTGTTAGCTGTAATGCAAATAAAGAAGATAGAATTGAAAGATTTAAAAAATATAGATAATGAAAAAAAATAGCATTTTAAAAAAAATTATTATAATTCAATTAATTTGCTTTGTTCTGTTTTTTGGTTTGCATTTGTTAAAAGCGTTTCAAATTTTCGAAAATAAAGCTTATGATCAGCAGATGCAATCTACAGCAAAGTTTTTTCCTCCTGCAGATGATGTAGCTTTTATAGAAGTGAATCAGGCAAGTTTAGACTGGGCTTTGGAAAACAGAGGCTGGTCATGGCCATGGCCAAGAGAAGCATATGCACAGATTATTGATTTTCTTTCGGCAGGAAATGTAAAAACCATTGCATTTGATATGCTTTATACAGAGCCTTCAATTTATGGTCCTGAAGATGATGAATGTTTAGGTAAATCTGAAGAAAAATCTGGTCGTGTTATACAGACAGTTTTTATTCGTAATATTGATGATGAAAGTGAAGAAGAGGAAGCTTTATTTCCAGTTGATGTTATTAAAGAAAATGCTGCCGCTTTAGGAAATGTAATCAGCATAAAAGATTCTGATGACATGATTCGAAGAGCCAGGGTTTCTTATAATTTGAATGGAGTTGATTATCCAAGTTTGGGTTTTGCTCCTTTGTATTTTACAGAAAATACAGAAAAATTTTCGTCTATTCCAACGTTAAAAGATGGCTCAGTATATTTACGATATAGAGAAAATCTAAATGCCTATTTTCCCTATCAAGCCTGCGATATTCTTGAAAGTTATGATGCCTGGATAAATGGTGAAGAAGGGGAACTGGTTCCAGAAGATTTTAATGACTTGTATGTCTTCTTTGCTCTTTATGCCCCAGGTCTTTTTGATATTTGTTCATCTCCTGTTTCAAAGGTTTACCCAGGTGTTGGTGTTCATATTACTGCTTTAGATAATTATCTTACAGATTCATTTATGAAAAAGACTCCTGTTTGGAGTGAATTTTTATGGTTTTTTGTACTGGCTATGCTTGGTGGTGCCCTTATCTTTCTTTCTACTAAGATAAAGAATCAGGCGGGAAGTATTTGTTTTATTTCAATAGGTTTTGTCCTTGGAGTTTTAGTAAGCATTTTAGTTCCAATAGGATTATTTTTCTTAAATATCTGGTTGGTTGTTATTGGACCTGTTTTGTGTTTTATAGCAAGTTTTATTTCTGCATTAATTTTAAGTTTTAATCAGGAAGGAAAACAGAAGCGTTTTATTAAATCAGCTTTTAGCCAGTGTTTATCTAAAGAAGTTGTTCAACAGATTTTGGAAAATCCAGATTCTTTTACCTTAGGTGGAAAAAAATATCAGATGTCTGCACTTTTTACTGATATTGAAAAATTTTCATCTTTTAGTGAATTGCTTTCTGCTAGTGAACTTGGTGCTTTATTGAATTATTATCTTACAAAAATGTCTGATATCATTATTGAAGAAAAAGGCACAATTGATAAATATGAAGGTGATGCCATTGTTGCTTTAGTAGGTGCGCCGGTGGAAATGCAGGATCATGGAAAACAAGCATGCCGTGCTGCAATCAGAATGAAAAAAAGTGAAGTACAAATGAATGAAGAAATTCAGAAAATTGGTCAGTTAAAAGAAAAACCTGCTGATATGGATGAAGATCTTTACAATGCATTTGTTTTGATGCGTAAAAATCAGAAAAAGTTTTTTACACGAATTGGTATTAACAGTGGAGAAATGATTGCCGGTTATTTTGGTTCTGAAAAGAAAAAGAACTACACAATGATGGGAAACAATGTTAACCTGGCAAGTCGCCTGGAAGGTGTAAATAAACAGTATCATACGAATGGTATTTTAATTAGTGGTGAGACACGAAGTTTATTGGATGAAAAATTTCTGGTGCGCAGTTTAGACAAGATTCGTGTAGTAAATGTTGAAAAACCAATTCAGTTATATGAAGTATTAGATTTAACTGAAAACGTAGATGAAAAAATGAAAGATTATGTTTTAACTTGGGAAGATGCTATGTTGGCTTATAATCAAAGGGATTATGAAAAAGCAAATGTTTTATTCCAAAAGCTTAAAACAGAAAATCCAGATGATAAGGTTCTTTTATATTATATGTTTTTAATGGAGAACTTTTTTCTTAAAGGTAAATATCCGGAAGAAAAAGATGATGTAGGTGTGGCATTTTTGCCAAAGGAAGGAATTTTTAAACTTTTGCAAAAGTAACAAAAGTAAATTGGGGTGTTTATAAAAGGATGCAATCTAAAAAAGCAGAACCCCAGGGACAGATTTCTTCTAATGCAGCGGTTTGTTCTTTGGTTATTTTATTTATATCTGCAATTACAACATAAACTTTTTTTCTTCCTAATTCAAAATGGAGCAGAGGAAGTGAGGTTAATGCTTCTGATTCAAACCCACACCCCTTCCTCTTAAAAACAGTACTGCATAAATTGATATTTATTACATCTCCTTTTTCCTGTTCTATTACTTGAGTAATCCATGAAAATTCTTTTTCCAGGGCAGTTTGAGAAATATAAAGATTCATGGGAATTTCCACCTTTTGTTCCTTTTTCTGGTTTGACATTTTTAATGCAATAAAAAAGTTTGAAAGATTTTTTGGCAAAGATTCTAATGTGCCAAGAATTTTTAGTTTTCGGATTTCAAAGGGTTGTGTAGAAGAATTGTAAATTTCATTTTTCATAGGCGTTCACTAAAACAATAGCAAGAAAAATTAAAATTGACATCCACTAAATGTCAAATATTGATAATTTTATCCTAATTTTAAACAACTCGTTTTTTTTTAGGATATTTATTGAATGTTTAAGACAACCTGCATGGGAAGAAAAAATCTTATTGGTATAAAATTGCGACAACTTAGGGCTGAAAAATTCCCAGAATTATCTCAAAGAGCATTTGCAGAAAAACTGCAGCTGATAGGGATGGATGTGGGTAAAAACAGGATTTCTGATATAGAACTTGGTAAATCATTTGTAACGGATATAGAAGTTTGCATGATTGCAGAAGTATTAGGTGTTGGCATAACGGAGCTGATGACAATTTCTGACAATCACGAAGATTTATATAAAACATCTAAAAATGATTATGTTCTGGACATTGCAGACAGCTCTGACATGGAATATAAATAAATTAAAAAATATTTGTCAAACGTTTTGCAGAGATGGCTTCCAATTCACTTGTAGTAAAACGAGAAAGCAATTCTTTTGTGCTGGAAATAAGTTTTGGACTCATGCTTAAATTTCTAATTCCCATACCTGCTAAAACCATAATGCTATCCTGTCGTCCTGCCATTTCTCCACATACAGAAACCGGGATATTTGCTTCATTTGCATTTGTAATTGTAATTTGAATCAGGCGAAGAACACCAAGGTGAAATTCATCATACAATGCTGAAACATGCTGATTTTCTCTGTCTATGCCCAATGTATATTGTGTAAGGTCATTTGTTCCAAGACTAAAGAAATCACTAACTTTGGCAAGACAATCTGAAATAATTGCTGCAGCGGCTGTTTCTACCATTATTCCAAGGGGTACTTTATCGTTAAAAGGAATATTTTCAAAGGTCAGTTCTTTTTTTACTTCATCTACAAGTTTAATGCAGGAAGTAACCTGATCAACACTTGTAATTAAAGGAAGCATAATTCTTAAATTTCCGTAAACACTGGCTCTGTAAAGGGCACGTAATTGTGTTTTTAAAAGATTTGGATATTCAAGGCTTAATCTAACAGCACGAAGTCCCATTAAAGGGTTTGATTCTTCTACAATTGGAATATCTACAGAGTTGATAAGTTTATCGCCACCAGCATCCAGGGTTCGAATTGTAACAGGTTTGTCTCCCATTGTTTCCAAAACATATTTATATGCCTTGAATTGAGAATCTTCGCTGAAAGAACGGGCTGCCGTAGTTGAATTTGTGCCGTTTTGTGCCATGTAAAGAAATTCTGTTCTAAAAAGTCCAATTCCATCGGCCCCTTCTGCAACGGCTAAATCAGCTTCTTCTGGGGTTCCTATATTTGCATAAAGCTTAAATTCTATGCCATCTTTTGTTAAAGCAGGTTTTGTAAGGAATGCTTTTAATGCCTGTTTGTGTTCAAATTCTTCCCGGATTTTTGCTTTATAATTGTCAATTGTAGTTTTATCTGGGCTAATAAGGATTTCTGCAGTTTTTCCATCGATAATGATTGTTTCACCATTGTGAACTTTTTTGTTAATATCTTCCAGACCAACCACAGTTGGAATACCATAGTTTCTTGCAAGAATAACTACATGACTAGAAACCCCGCCTTTTGAAAGTGCAAGACCTGCTATTTTTCTTTTTGAAAGTACAATTGTGTCTGATGAACTAAGCGATGATGCAAAAATAACTGAACCATCTGGAACTTTGTTAATATCGAAAGGATGTATATCAAGCATTTCGTCCAGGACACGTCCAAAAACATCTGTAATATCTTGGGCACGTTCTGCAAGATAATCATTTCCTGACTGTCTGAGCATGGAAGCATATTGTTCTGATTTTAGCTGAACAGAATATTCAATGTTGTAAAGTTCGGTTTCATAAAAGTCTTTAAGTTCTTTTAGAAAAACAGGATCTTCCAGCATAAGAATGTAGGTTTCAAAAACTTCCCGTTGAATTTTATCCTTTTCATCAGTTTTGGAAAGACCTTCCAAATCTTGTGTAAGAGATGAAATGACAGATTGTACTGCACTTTCAAAACGTGACCATCCTCTTACAGTTTGCTCAATTTTTACTCTATGTTGTTTAATCGCTCTTTTCACAGGCTCTGGAACAACGAAGGCTGTACCAATTCCAATACCATCAGCTGCTGGTTTACCAAGAAAAACTTCCATAATTGTTTGAATTATACATAATTATTGATTATATTTAAAGCATGGAAGTAATACCTGTATACATGCTGCCTTTTTCCACAGTGTTCTTAATTTTTATGATTTACAGTTTCATTGGTTGGTGTTCAGAAGTGCTATATGTTGGAATCTTTTTTGAACATAAGTTTGTAAACCGTGGATTCCTTTATGGTCCAGTTACACCAATTTATGGATGTGGGGGATTAACGATTTTGTTAATTCCACAGGCATTGTATCATACCTGGATACCTTTGTTTTTTGCGTCTATGGTTTTGTGTACATTGGTTGAATATGCTGCTAGTTGGCTTATGGAAAAAATGTTTCATGCCAGATGGTGGGATTATTCAAGATATAAGTTTCATATTAATGGACGAGTTTGTCTGTTAAATTCAGTTTTATTTGGACTGATGGGTGTTATTGATATTCATTTTGTTCAGCCATATATTATGCTTTTTATAAATTGGCTTGGAGAACTTAGAATTCAAATTATATCATCAGTGCTAGCAGTTATTTGGATTGTGGATATTATTGTAACAATTCGTAAGCTTGTTGATTTCAATACTACAATGGAAAAAATCAAGGTTTACACAGAAACTCTTAAAGATCGTTATGCCCATGAAGAATGGTTTAAGGGTACAAACCTTTTGGAAAAACTGGAATCTGTTAAGGCAAAAGCTGAATCAGACAGACAGAATTTCAATCGCAATTTCCTTGAAAAAATGGAACATCTTTTGGAAAACCAGAAGCATATGGAACGCTTTATTAAAAAGTTCCCAACTTTACGAAGTGCCAAATATAAAGATGAGCTTCAGCTTTTGAAAAATAAAATGAAAAATAAATTAGCAAAAGTAAAAATGAATAACAAAAAATTATAAGCATAAAATCTTGCTATAGAATAAAATAGTAAAAGTTTACATAAAAAGTGCCGATAGTAAAAAGTAAAAATTTTTTTTTGTCCTTTTTTATGAGGTGATTTATGATTAAACGAAATTTATTTGTTTTATTTTCTATTTTTATGGCTCTGTTTTTGGCCTCTTGTGATGTAGGTCTTGGTTCAGCTGTTGATACAGAGCCACCAGTTTTGACAATAGATTATCCTCAGTCTGGAAGTATCATTCGCGATTCATTTATTCTTGCAGGCTCTTGTAAAGATGATGTTGCTGTATCAAAAGTTGAAGTTGTTGTAAAAACACAGGGCAGTACTTCTAAAGTTGTGGGAATATACGAGGCCGATGTAGACAACAAGGATAACTTCTGGCAGGTGGAATTAAATCACTTTGTAGAAAGTCGGGAATCATATAATGGCTGGGAATATGCAGATGGAGAGTATTCTATTGATGTAAGAGCCTATGATGATGCCAGCCGTGTAAGTGGTACTTCATCTATTTCTGTAAAAATTGATAATACTGCTCCTTTGTTGATTTTAAAAACACCAGGAAATGCAAATATTGATGCACCAACAGAATATGGAACAACAGTAAAAATTGCAGGAACTATTGTTGATGATAATGAGGTTCAGCATTTAACCATGTCGCTGGTTTCAAAAGATAAAGATATTGAAAATAACCCTGAGTATAAATCATCATGGACACTTTCTAATGTAAGTACAGCAGGTGGTACAGAAGAAATTTTTGCTAAACTTACTGATGATGAAGCAGAAGAATTAACACAACGATACAACGAAGTTTATGTTAATACTGATTCTAATGGTAATGTTTATTATTATACTTTATTTGAAGTAGAAGATAATGCAAAGGAATATAAAAATCCTTCAGAATCAGAAAACACAACATCTGGTAATAAAACAAAGGACTTCTTTTTCTCTGATGATGTAACTTCTATCTGGTCTAGCGAATCAAAAGGTACAACATTTAAAACTGTTCAGAAGGTAATTAATGGAACTAATACAGATGTTGATGATGAATTAAAAGCAGAAATTCTTAATATATATAAGGATGCGGCTAAACAATACGCCGCATGTCTTATCAATAAAGATGCAAATCCTAAATATTCAGTATTAGGATACTCAGTTGATGAAAAAAATCTTTCTGTAGAAAATAAAAAGAATATTCCTTCTGCACAGCCAGGGGGAACAATTTCTATTCAGTCTGTAATGGGACGAAATGCAAACTATATTCTTCCAAAGACAATTCATGTAATTCAGGTTGGCCCTCTACAAGAAGATGCAAATCTAAAAGCTACAATAGATTATCTTTATGGATATATGGTTGAAAATTTTGTAAAGGACCATGGCATTGATAATGATGATGGTGTTACTTCTATTCGACCATCTAATACAATAATTAACTATAATGGATATGACAATATTTGGCGGGAATTAGGAGTTGATGCTTCAGAAGAAGAAGAATTAACAAAAAAGAAAAATTCTTCCAGCTGCGAAAACTATACTTATTCTGTAAAAGTTGCCGCTGATACAGAACCTGGAAAAATTTATTTGATTGCAGCTTTTGGTGATGACGAACAGAATGGAAAACTTACTAATGATGGTTATTACATTTTCAAAGGTAGCAGTAGCGATATTCCTCCAACAGTTTTGTGGGAATCTGATCTTGATGATGGCAAAAATGATGTAAAAGACCGTGGTTATGTTAAAGATTATTCTAAACTTAAATTTGGTGGAAAATACAATTCTAATGTTGATTTAATTGCAGAAGATTGTAAATATTCTGTTGTTGTTACAGGTGAAAATGGCACTGCTGATCCAATAAATGCTGATTTTGAAGGTCCAGTAAACATTGATAAAACAAATAAACTGTGGAGCATTGATTTAAGCGAAAATCCTAATAGGTTTACTTTTGATAATGAAAAAGAATATCTTTATGACATTACTGTTACTTTGAAAAATTCTGCAGGTACAGGTACAAACAATCATAAAATTCACGTGGATACTAAAAAGCCTGTGGTAAATATTTCATCAATTTCTCCAACTACCATTAAAAAATATTTAAATGGTGGCTCTGAAGTTGAACGAACTGCGGTAAACGGAAAAATTAAATTCC
>JAHAZJ010000103.1 GCA_018385315.1 Treponema sp.
TATAAACTTGTGGAAGATGAAAAAACTCATAACATGTATATTCTTGTAATTTCTGCAAGGGCTGATAACGAAGTTTACGAGTTGGCTGGAAAAAGGAAATAGCACATAACATAAAATTCAAAGCCGATGTCGCGGTCAAGCCCGATTTTTTATTTCATTTTGAAAATGTTGACAATTTCAAAATATCATCTAATTATATAATTATGAAGTTCAAAGTAGAAAAATTGCCACGAGCAGAAGCAGAGATAAAAAAACTTGGAAGAATCTCAGCAGAAACTGCTTAGTGATGAATATGCAAAGAAGAGATTAAAGGAGGTCTGATATGGATTATGTTTTTGTAAAAGATTCGGAAGGTTATGTTTTTAAGAAATTAGAATCAGAAGTTTCTCCAGACGAAAAAATCATCTCTGAAAAAGAGTACTTGAAAGTATCTGGTCTTACTTCTTATGAAAAGAAATTCGGACATGGTGGAGCAAGAGAACATAATATAAATTATTCTGCTCTGATGCAGATGTAAAATATCACATAACAAGAAGAAATTTTTCCAAGTTTCTTTTACTTTTTGCCACACATCAGCCATTCCGGAATAAAGTGGATTCAAACGCAACCAATCTAATTCATATCCATAGAAATGACGAAAAACATGCCTAAACCCCAAATAATCTTTTAAAGGTTCTGTAAGTTCCTTTTGTAAGACTGCATTTCGTGATTTTGTCTCTTCAAACATGGAATAAAAAAGCTCAGAATGCCACATTGTATTTGTCAGAGTTTTGCCGCATTTTTGGAATATTTGTTGCTTTTGATAGCAATTTAGCATTCATTGATACATTTACTATACAAAAAAATCGAAAAATTTGAAGGTATTTTTAGTATTTTCTAATACATAGCTTGGAATTATATGCGTATCCGTATAAAATTCAGCAAAAACTTGAGGAATTTGATATAATAAGAACTTAGTAAAAGCCATAAGTATTTTATACCGACAGTTTTGTCGGCTTTAAAAAATTTATGGCGTATACGGAGAAATATTGTTATGACGACAGGCCAGTGGCCTGCAGGTGAAAAGAAAATGAAAATTCAAGTAGAAGCAATTGAGAGCAACAAAAATTCAGATTTTAAAAGTATTGATTATAAAATATGCTTACCTCTTTCTGGAGACACACAAGTTGTAAAAATACTTTCAGAAAATGAAATGAAAGAGTTATTAGATGATATTTCCATCGTCCTGGGATATAAGTCAATAATGGAAAAATTTAATTGTACTATAGAAGATGCTAAGGACATAAAAAGAGAAATAGACAGGTCTAGTTGTCGCGATTGTGATTTACGAATGAAAGAATGTTATCGTTGCTGTATAGTATGTGAGAGTCCTCTTGAGAAAGATTTATTAAAAGCTTTAGTGCGAAATGAAATATCGGTAGAATTACAAATGAGAATAAATAAGGATGGTACTATTTCTCATTTTCCTGAAGAGATAGAGGCTTCAAAGATATTAACAATTCCAGATTTCTATGTAGAAACAGAAAATAAAAAAATATGCATTTACACAGACGGACATACATATCATGAAAGAACAGAGTATCAAGCCGTCCGAGATAGAAGTATAGACAGAGACCTTCAAAATTTAGGATATATTGTTCTAAGGTATACTTCATCAGAAATTCGTCAAAAACTAGAAGATGTTATACATGACATAAAAAAGACAATGGGAATAGAAAAGCCTAATGATGATACGGAAAACAAAATAGATGAAGTATTGGATGAGGGGACATGTATTCGTTGCGGAAGTAAGATTCCATATAATATGAATCGCCCATTATGTGACGATTGCTATCAAACATGGGTACAATTTGGAAATATAGATTATACAGAAAGATTTTGTCATAAATGCGGAAGGGAATTTGATAATTCTATAAGTTATAGGAAACCTTTATGCAAAAACTGTTCATAATCTAGTCCTAACATGGTTTTCAAAACCGATAAACTAAAGAAAGGATATAAAAAATGGCAAACTCTGTTGAAGAAAGAAATAATCGTGTTATAGAAATAATGAATCGACTTTATCAAAAGGCGGCTACTACAGAACCCTCTGACGATGAAGAATTTTCAGACAAAATCGAACAGCTTTTTAGTACCAATGTTTGGGGATTTAGAGAAGTTGTTCTTACAATAGCGGTTGCAATGCTTGATAAAATTGATTTTCCGGATTTTAAGGCTTCTGTAGATTTTTATGCTTGTAATCCAAGAGCTATCTATGAACAACCAATGAAAACAGTTCTCATAGAGAAAAACCTACCTCATAGACAGTCTGGACCACTGAATGTCGCCAAAGGTCAGCACAACCTTGATGAAGAATGGATTTCAAAAAGAAGTAAGTCAGACCAACCGACTTGTAGAGTAGCTGTAGAACTAATCCAGTTAATGGAATCAGATGAAACTTCAATAGAGCCTGTAGGCGTTTCTATAATGCGACATTTACTTACAGAGAAGAAAGAGTTAAAACAGCTTGATGTAGAAATAAATCCGACATCAGACCCATATTTTCTTTATCATGCTTGTGCAAGACTGATAATTATGGCTACAGATGTTGGCAATACGCCACAAAGAATTTGCGGCTATTTATTGGAAAGTTTTCACAAATCGATGCAAACAAATATTGTTGTTACTGGAAGCAATGACAGTGCTTCAACTACAAGTACAACAAGCAAAAAGCCAGGCGATTTGAATGAGGAAACATCTGACGGAACAATACTGAATGTTTACGAAATTACGGTAAAACCGTTCAATGAAAGTCGAGTGCGGGATTCGTATAACTGTATTATGTCTTACAATTCAGAGCATGGTACAAATCTCAACGAAATTATTGTTATTTGTCGTCCAGAAGACTGCCATCCAGATATGCAGCCAACAGACAGTTTGAAAGGAACAATGGGAAGTTATTTATACAATAGAATAAATTATCGCTATTGGAATATTTTTGAATGGCTTTCGTTTACTTTACAACACACCCCTGCTGATGGACGAGAGATGTTTTATACAGAACTGAACAATTACATTTCTGATATAAACACCTCTCAAACCGTAAAGGAGTGTTGGAAACAAATACATTCTTAACAAGCCATATACTCGCAAACGGCTTTTGCGACAGCTCCTGCAAGTTTGCAAGGTACGGCATTGCCGATTTGTGTATAAATCATTCCCTTGCTTCCGTAGAATTTGTAATCATCAGGAAATGACTGTATTCGAGCAGCTTCTTTTATTGTAATCCGTCGCAATCGACTTGGGGCTTCCTTAAAGGTCGGTGTAATAGTTCCGTCCATAAGCCCTTTGTGATATGCGACAACCCAATCAGAAGGAGCATTTCCGTAAAGATAATCTTCGTCAATAAACGGAGTTTTATTTCCGCCCATTGAGGCAGGAAGCGTATTTGCATAGCCGTCTAAATCGATTGGTCTGCCCTGTCCATTAAAATACATGCCCGCATAAGGTGATTTCCGCATCACAGGATGTGTCGCAAAAGTTATCTTTGCCGTACATGTTGCAGGATTTTCAGAAGTCCCAGCTCTTCCAAGATTTTTTAACAAATTTTTAACGGTTGGAGCTTTTACTTTCTGATTCAAAATGTGTGAAAGCATTTCCTGCTCAAAAAATGGATTTTCGATAAATTTTTCTTTCGGGATTCCTATGAAAAATACCCTTTCCCTTTTTTGTGAAACACCGTACTCGGTGGCATTAAGAACAAAAGGAAAACATTCATAGCCGATTTCATTTGCACGAGCAAAATATTTTTGGCGGACATCAGCCCATTTTTCCAAAGTTGCCAATGCCTTTACATTCTCCATTACAAAGATTTTTGGATGAACCTTTTCAACGACATCCAGATAAGAGAATATGAGTTTACTTCGTTTATCATCAGGATTCATTTTTCCTGCAACAGAAAATCCCTGACAAGGGGGGCCACCAAAAACAAGGTCAGCACCATTGTACTGAGAAAATGTATCAATCACTTCATTTATATCAGCGTTTATCAGTTTTGTGTTTGGGTGGTTTTCCCTGTAAGTTTCGGAAGCCTCTTTCATAATTTCATTTGCAACCAAAACTTGAACACCTGCGTTTTCAAAGCCGACATCCATACCACCCGCACCTGTAAAAAGGGAAACTGCCGTTAACTGCTTGCTCATTTGTTTTCTCCTGCCACATTTTTGTGGACTTTCAGAACAATAGCATTGTCGTCAGCACTAAAATAGATGTCAAACATTGTCTTTCCCTTTTCAGCCCCGACATTTGATAAAATTGCTTTTGGCAATCTTATTCTCATGTCCTGCTGTAGCACATAAGTTTCCAAAAATACCATCGAATTATCCATAAAAAATCACCTATTTTTAGACTAACTTTAGTCTAAAAATACACCAGGTTGTGGAGTTTGTCAATTATTTTACAATCTTAAAAATAAGGTTCAGAAGTTACTTCTAAAACAGGCTTCCGCAAAATAAGGAAGTCTGTTTTTCTTATAAATTGTATGTCCTCAATATAAGGCAGTCCGAAATTTCGTAAATCATACAGGATGTCCAATAAGTTTGCATTACGGTGGTTGAGTTATCGAAACCACCACATCCTACGCTTTCGTATAGTCTTAAATTATCTGTGCTTAATGTACTCGTAAACAATTCATATCTACAATTCATCAGTGACTTCTTCTATTGTTTGTTTTAATGGCGGAATATCACTTGGCAAATAGTTCATATAACTTTTGTGCAAGGAAATCAGCGTATTCCCGGCGTGCTGTCTTCTTAAGATGGGAACCGTCCACTAAATAATCTGACCAGTTTTCTTTAGTGAGAGTCCATGCCTCTTGCATATTGACTACGCTAGCGCCTTCACATTCCGCTACACTTTTCATAACACTAATATAATCATCAATCGTTCCCTCGCCAAAATTATATTCATTAGACAACTGATCCATGTTAATCAAATAACTAAGCGTAGGTATAAGCATCACGATTTCGGCATCTGGATTTAATTCTTTAATCACTGCAATAGAATTCAGTAAAGCACTCTCATAACTATTGTCACCAGTTAAAGGAACCGCCATTGAACAATCATTAGCACAATGCTCAATAAAAACATATCTAGCTTCACTTATTGCATTTTTTATTTCTTCGCTTTTCTTGTTATCATTATCAACAAGAATCGCTTCCATACTATCTTTTGATCCATAATAACCTTTAATTTTGGAAGCACATGTACCCGGCAAACAATAATTCAAAACCTCAAGCGAAGTAATCTCTTCAAGACATCTGCCTATTCCTTCGGAACCCTTATCTAATCCCCAAATACTGTCACCCAATACAACAACCTTGCCCGAAAGTACTTTTAAATCTATTGTCTCCAATTCTTCAGTTTGTTCTTCTACTGGTTTCATAGTGATTTCATTGCTTTCAACTATTGGTTTTTCGTCAGTAATATCTGATTCACTACCACACACACCAACAATACAAGCAATTAAAGCAATACATAATAATAAGAAAACGTACTTTTTCATTCTTACCCTCCACTTTAAAGTATAGAATCGGAAACAATCGGTCTCACATTCAAATAATAGTGATTTCTACCCCAATTTTAGCAAATTCAAAGCATAATATCCATTTTTT
>JAHAZJ010000104.1 GCA_018385315.1 Treponema sp.
TTTGGAGTTGCCTCCATTCTCTTTAAATCATCAATAAGCATATTTTTAGCAAAAACTCTAATATCAGGCTTGTCTGAACAAAGATTCATTGTGTATGGTGCATGGGCAACTAATTTTCCAAAGCTATGTTCTTTTAAATAATCATTTAATGCCTGAGCATCTGCAGGATCAATTTCTTTTGCAGTTCCGCCTCTTGGATTACGTGTGAAAAATGCGAAAGTATTTGCACCCAATTTTGATGCAGCTTTTCCCATTGCAAGATATCCATCAGACGATGATAAGTGATTACCAATAAAAATCATGATTCACCTCTTTACAACATTATAATGATATGTTGAAATATAAAGAAGAGGTAATTTTATGAAAACTGGAAAGTCTGCCTTTGTCTAAAACATGAAGCGGATTCAAACCTCCTTTTTTTTACTTTCAAAAAAATTTTCGAAAAAATTTAAGACTTTTTTTATTGAAAATTCATATTTTTTGACCTAAAATACTTTTTATGAATAAGTTTAAGGAAATTCGAATTGGTCTTTCTCAAAAGATTCTTATTTTAATCATTGGTCTATTGTTTGTTTCAAACAATTTTGTTGGTCTAGTAACAAATAGGATAGTTGAAAAACTTCTTGCTACAACAGTAAAAAATCAACTTGCAAGTATTTCTAATGATGTTGCAAATCAGATTGAATCAATTAATAACCAAGAATTCTATCTTCTTCGTTCTATTGCAGACATGGACTATATCCGTGATGAATCTATAAGTCTTCAGGAAAAACAAAATTTACTTTCCAGCATCATTAAAACAAGAAATAATCCAATTTATGAAAATCTTGCTTTCTACGACAAAGAAGGAAATGCTATTACAGCCGATGGTAGAACAATGAATTTTGCCGCACGACCATACTTTTCAGAAGCATTTTCTGGTAAAAATTTCATTTCTGATCCTAAATTCAGTGAAGTAACTCAGTCTGTTTTGCAACACATGAGCGTTCCTGTTTATGGTTTTGATAACAAGCCTATTGGAGCTATTGTTCTTGTAATAAATGGAAATGAATATGATAAAATTATTTCTGCCATAGACATTGGTGGAGGAATGCACCCTTCAATTATCAACAGAACAACAAAGGCAACTGTTGCAAATGTTAACCCAAATACAGGGGAAGAAGCTGGCGAACTTGATCCAGATTCAGAATTTGGTAAAGTTATGAACGATCTTTTTGCTGGAAATTCAGATGTAAAAGACTTTGTTGATCCAGCTATTAATGCTCACCTTATTGCCGCATACAAACCAATTGAAAATACAACATGGTCTATTTTTGCCGTAGCTCCATATGATTACTATTTTGCAGGGATAAAAACTGTTCGCTTATCAATTCTTATAATTCTTTGTATTTCAATTATTATCTCTGTAGTTCTTTGTATTTTCCTCGTTAAGCTTTTAATTAAACCTCTTATTTCAGTAAAGGATTCTATTACAGAGATTTCAACTGGACATGCAGATCTTACAAAAAGACTTCCTTCAGCAACAAATGATGAAGTTGGCGATGTTGTAAATGGATTTAACCAGTTTGTTGATAAACTTCAAAATATTGTAAGCAACCTTTCAGATTCAAATACAAATCTTGAACTTGTAGATAAGGATTTACAGGAATGTACTCAGGATGCAACTTCTGCCATTACAGAAATTATTGCTAATATAGAAAGTGTTCAGGGACAGATTTCTGCACAGGCTGGTTCTGTTCAGGAAACTGCTGGTGCTGTAAATCAGATTAGTTCAAACATTGAATCTTTGGAAAAGATGATTGGAACACAGACTGGCTTTGTACAGCAGGCTTCTTCTGCCGTTGAACAGATGATTGGAAACATCAATTCTGTAAACTGTTCTGTTCAGAAAATGATTAAATCTTTCACCCAGCTGGAAGAACATTCTAACCGTGGTATTGAAACTCAGAGCCATGCAAACGAAAAAATTTCACAGATTGAAACTCAGTCTAAAATGCTTTTGGATGCCAACGCTGCAATTGCAAACATTGCAAACCAGACAAACTTACTTGCAATGAATGCCGCTATTGAAGCAGCCCATGCTGGTGATGCCGGAAAAGGTTTCTCTGTTGTTGCTGATGAAATTCGTAAGCTTTCTGAAACATCAACTGCCCAGTCTAAGACAATTGGTGCAGAATTAGTTAAGATTCAGAACACAATTAAAGAAGTTGTTGCCGTTTCTATTGAATCTAATGAAGCATTTTCAGAAGTATCTTCTAGTATTTCTGAAACAAGTCAGATTATCAATCAGATTACTGGTGCAATGGAAGAACAGCAGATTGGTTCTAAACAGATTATTGATGCTCTTCAATACATGAATAATTCAACTTCTGAGGTTCGTACTGCTTCTAAAGAAATGACAGACGGAAATTCTCAGATTCTTGAAGAAATTAAAAAACTGCAGGATGCTACTGATATGATTCAAAGAAGTATTGAAGAAATGCATGTTGGTGCAGAACAGATTAATAAAACTGGTGTTGCTCTTTCTGAAATGTCACAGAAAGTTACAGACAGCATTGCACAGACTGCAGAAGAAATTGGACAGTTTAAGATTTAATTAAAACTGACAACTTTATAATACTATTTCAAAGGGTTAAGATTTTCGTCTTGACCCTTTTTTATTTTAACTGTAATCTATTCAAACATTCATAAAGACAGTTCGAAGTCCTTCCTGTCGTTAAACAAAACCAGGGTATTCAAAACTTAGCGTTTGAATTAAAAACACATTTCCTATTTTTTTTACGATTGGAATCTCTCTGTCTAAATCGGGTAATCACCCACAGGAGGTTCAATTTTATGAATGAATTATTATTAATCGTTTCATTAATCATCTCTTTTGGAGCAACGGTTCTTTTCCTTAAGTTATTTGGAAAGGGTGGATTAGTTGCATGGATTGGTATTTGTGCTGTATTTGCAAATATTGAAGTAACAATTTTAGTTCATGCTTTTGGCATGGATCAGACACTGGGCAACACTCTTTTTGCATCCAGCTTTCTTGCTACAGATATTTTAAGTGAAATCTATGGTAAAAAAGAAGCTAACAAGGGTGTTCTTGCCGGCATTATTACAACAGTTCTATTTATTATACTGTCCTTCATGTGGACCCATTACATTCCAGCTGGGGATGATTGGGCAATGCCTTCAGTTCAGGCTTTGTTCTCTAATACACCAAGAATGCTTTTAGCAAGTTTGTTGGCCTATGCAATTTCAGAAGCTTTTGATGTTTGGCTATATCACAAATGGTGGGATTTAACAGAAAAGAAAACTGGAAGTCACGACAAGTTCCTTTGGTTCCGCAACAATTTTTCTACATTGTTCTCCCAGCTTATTAATATTGTGATTTTCAATTTTGGTGCATTCTGGGGCATATATTCATTGCCGGAATTAATTGCAATTACAGGTGCTTGTTATGTAATCTACATTGTAACAAGTCTTTTAGATACACCTTTCTTGTATCTTGCAAAAAAAATTGCCAAATAGCAATTAAATTGAATAGAAAAGATTAAGTCCAGCTTTTTTTGCGATTTTGTTGCGATTTTTTTGCTATGACTTTAATGTGTTTTCATAGATTTGAGCAAGTTTTTCTGCAGTAACAGAAATAGACCATTGTTTACTCCACTCTCCTGCTTCTTTACTTTTTTGTGCCCAAACTTCTTTATCATTTAATAATAATTGTACTCTGTTAACAAATTGCCGTAAATCATTTTTCACCATGAAACCACCATTATCGCCCTGCATTACATCAAGGGTTCCCATTTCACCAATTGCAACAACAGGAATATTCTGCATCATAGCTTCTATTGTTACCAGTCCTTGAGTTTCTGTCATACTTGGAAAAACAAATACATCTGCCATCTTATAAACATAAGGCAATTCTTCACGTTCAAAATAACCGGTAAAATGAATTAAATTTGCATTTGGAGATTTTGAAGCGACTTCCTTAAGATGTTCCAAAGCAGGGCCACCGCCAACAAATATAAGACAAACATCATCATTTGTTGTCTTAATTTCATCAAAAACTTCAAGAAGAAAGTCCAGATTTTTTTCAATAGCAATTCGTCCTACATACAAAAGAATTTTCTTTCCTTCACATGCAGGAAAATCCTTTTTAATTTTACTTATAATTTCTATAGTTTTATCATCTTCTTTGGAAACTGGATTTAATGAAATGCCTGTTGGAAGAACATAACTTTCTCTTTGAATTCCGTATTTCTTTACAACATCAGCAAAACGCTGGGTTGGAGCAATAATACAATCCGCTCGCTTTAAGAAAAAAATAGAAACATTTCTTCCAAATCCCCTTGCTATAAAACCTGGAATCATTTTGACATAGTTTTTAATATAAGTTTCCCAATATGTATGGAATGTGAAAACCATAGGAATGTTTCTCGATTTTGAATAATAATACCCAAAACGACCTACAACAAATTCACTGTTTATATGAACCAGGTCTGATTTCCATTCATCAAGGAATTTCTTCATAAAAGACCACTGTGTTATTTTTGTAAAGCGATCTTCCTTTGAAAAAATGAATCTATGAGAACTGATTCTAAGAACCAGAACTGATTTCCCATTTTCAACATCCAGCTTCTCTTCATATGATTTTTTTGTTCCCTCATAGGATGGACACACAATGCAAACTTCATGCCCCAATTTCGCCAGCTCAACAGCAAAAGATTTTACAGAAATATAAACACCATTAATTCTTGGAAAAAAGGCATCGGTAAACATTGCAATTTTCATAATAACGTCCTTTGACTCTCTTCATAAATTACATTTTAACAAATATTGGGGTTTATCTCAATCTTATTTA
>JAHAZJ010000073.1 GCA_018385315.1 Treponema sp.
TTTTTGTTTCCTGCTCCAAGTTCTTTAGCCATGTCAGCAGCAACTTCTTTAATACGTGGGTCACCAGCGTGTTTGTTGAATGCTTCGAACAAGTCAAGTTCTGAGTTTTCTTCGATTTCAACACCCAGGTTGTAAAGCTGTTTAATTGGTGCGTTACAAGCAAGGAAGTTTAATGGACGTGGACCGAAAGAAATAATCTTCAAGTGATTCAAAGCGTATACAGCTTTTGCGATTGGTGCAAATTCATGAATCATATCTGCACACTGTTCAGCTGTTCCTACTGGATATTCAGGAATGTAAGCTTTGATATTGCGGAGCTTAAGGTTGTAAGAAGCGTTGAGCATACCACAGTAAGCATCTCCACGACCCTGGATAAGTCCACCATTCTTAGATGTTTCTTCCGCAGCTGCACAGAACATCTTTGGACCATCAAAGTGCTTAGCCAACAATGTTTCAGCAATTTCTGGACCGAAGTTTCCCAGGTAAACACAAAGTGCGTTACATCCAGCCTTCTTAATGTCTTCCAAAGCCTGAACCATATGGATTTCGCTTTCTACGATACAGATTGGACATTCGTAGATTTCGTCAGCTCCATATTTTTTTGTGTAAGCTTCAACTAAAGCTTTTCTTCTGTTTACAGAAAGTGATTCTGGGAAACAGTCGCGGCTAACAGCTACGATACCAATCTTAATTTTTGGTTTATTCATTTTTTGCTCCTATTTTTAATCGTTTAAAAGAACGATTTTTTTCCTAATTTTAACTGAATTCTATATCTTTTATTACAGAAGTCAAGCAGAGATTTTACCTATAATTTGTTTAAATTTTTCCGATTTTTTATTTTTCATAACATCATAACAAATTCATTCCTCACTTTTTTTCAAAGGAGCTTTAAAACTCATTTTTCTTGGAGTTGGAATATTATCAAACTGAACAGTATATGTATGCTTTGTTTCATCTATTTCTTTTATTGTACCTGTCCCTAAAATTCCATGAACAACCCGATCTCCCTCTTTTAATGAAGCCAGACTTGTCATTTTTGAAAGAAAAGAATTGCTATCATCAATATATCTTTTTGTGTTTTGCACAAGATTTTCTGGAAGTTCAACTTCGTAGTGCAAAAGAGACTTATCAACATCAAAAATAAATCTGGAAGGAAATCTGAAACCTATTGCCTGTTTTGTTCCTTCTGCTTCTGTTAAATACAGCCTGTCTTTTGCACGTGTAAAAGCAACAAAAGCCAATCTGCGTTCTTCTTCCATAGAAGCCTGGCTATCTGTTTTTTTACTTGGAAACATGTTTTCATTCATACCAGCAATAAAAACAACAGGAAACTCCAGTCCTTTTGCAGTATGTATTGTCATGAATCGTATGCAGTCTTTTGATGTACCTAAATCTGCATTAGTATATAAAGCCGCATGTGAAAGATAATTCTCCAAAGAACATTCCTCTCCACAAGTTGTTTCATATTCATAAATAGACTGCTTTAATTCTGCAAGGTTATCCAGTCTTTCCTGACTTCCTTCAGTTCTTAAAGCAAGCTCATAGCCAGAATCATTCATTAAATGGCTAAATACTTCTGAAATTTGGCGTTTAGAATAACTTGCAGAATAATCTTCTACTAAATCAACAAAAGCCTTGGCCTTTGTGTTATTGAATATTTCATTATCTAAGTTTAATTTTAGGGCTTCGTACAAGCTGCCACCGTTTTTTTCCACATATTCTTTTAAGAAATTCATACGACGCTCTCCAATATTTCTTTTGGGAGAGTTTACAACACGGATAAAAGACAAATCATCCTTATAAGCTATCATTCGCAGATAACTTAAAGAATCCTTTATCTCTTTTCTGTCAAAAAAAGGTATTCCTGAAAACAATGTATATGGTATTTCTTTTTTTTGAAAAATCTCTTCTATATTTCTGCTAATAAAATGTGCTCTGTACAACACAACAATATCAGATGAAGAAAAACCCTGCTCCAATAATTCTTTTATAGTTTTCGCAATATATTCTGCTTCATCTTCTGCTGTCTTTCCATGATAGTATATAGGAAGAACAGGCTGTTCATTTTCTCTTGTTGCAATAAGATTTTTTTCTATTCGAGTTCTGTTTTTACTGATAAGAGAATTGGAAGCTGAAATTATGGGTGCTAACGAACGATAGTTTTTCATCATCATAATTGTTTTTGTATCAGGATGAGCTTTATCAAAATTCAATAAATAACCAACATCTGCACCACGCCAGGTATAAATTGTCTGATCTGGATCACCTACTATAAAAAGATTTTTATGATAATCGCACAAAACTTCCATTAATTCATATTGAATTTCATCAATATCCTGAAATTCATCAATCATGATGTACTCAAGTCTTTCCTGCCATTTCTGCCGAATCTGAGCATTCTGTTGAAAAATAAAAAGTGTAAATTTTATAAGATCATTGTAATCAAGGCCAAAACACTTTTTTTCCTGATACAAATACCCATAAAAAATAATATCATCAGTTTTTGTAGCATTTAAATATTTTTGATGAATTTCATCCAAAGACATGCATATCACATCTTTGTAATAAAAAGGTTCTTTATCCAACTTACGAATTTCTATCATGTCCCTTGCAGCAGAAAAAGTCATCTGCCGTAAAGTAAGACCCCGCTCTTCATAAATAATCTGAAGCATTGCATCAATATCGGAATTGTCCAATACTAAAAAACTTTTTGGATATTGAACAGCATTGGAATCTTCTTGAAGTACACTTACACAAAAACCATGAAAAGTAGAAATATAACCTGTATCATTATCTCCAGTTAATTTTCTGATTCTGGTACGCATTTCGTTAGCGGATTTGTTTGTAAAAGTAACGCATAAAATATGAGAAGGCAATATTCCCATTTCATTAACCAAATATGCAAAACGATGAGAAAGAGCCCTTGTTTTTCCAGAACCGGCACCTGCAATTACACGAACAAAGCCTTCTGTTGTTGTAACTGCCTGCAATTGTTCTTCATTAAGTTCAGATAAATCCATATACATTAATATAGTATAAATATTTTTGTAACACAAGTTTAGAACAATAAACCGGGTCACAATTTGACATGGCAAAAAAAAGGAATTGCACTTTCCCCGCACAATTCCTTTTATAATTTATATGCCTGATTTTAACAAAACACTATTTTGCAATATCAATATTAACGCCTTCCAAACCAACGAAAGCACCAGATTTAGCTTCATTTGTATCTGGATGAGCAATGAGCCACTTGTTACGTGCCCACAGCAATTTATCTTCAAGATTTTTTTCTTCAATCTTTGGTTTTTCTGTATTTGTGTCTTTTGGAAGAACAATAATTACACGGAAACCGTCAGTTACTACTTTACCATTTTTTACAGCATTACATGGTGCATAGTGCAATGTTGTTTCATAAACCTGAACAACAGTTCCTGCTGGAGCATAAAAAGCTTCAACCATAGAAGTACTTAATTTGCCATTTTTTACTGCCTGTAAAGGAGCAACTAAAAGAACGATATCACTTGAAGGAATATTTAATTCTGATCCACGGTGCCATTCAAGACAATTCAATTTTGTATTATTACCATTACAGTATCCAATCTGAATTGGCATTCCACCATAAGCATTTTCGCTAAATTCTTTTGCAATTGGTAAAGCTTCAAGACCTGCATCACCTGGTTCATAAATTACTGCATCAGCTGGTTTTTTAGTTGTTTCATCCAATTTTTTTAATAGCTCTGTTACATCATAACCAGAAAGAACCTTTCCGTATTTTTCAAAAGAATGAGAAAAAACTGATTTAATACGCATTTTTTTATTACTCCTATTTCCACCTTAATGGATTATAAAACTATTTTAACACCCAATATGAGAATTTGCATTAGGTAAAATTCCTATTTTTTTTTATTTTTTTGTTCTATAATTATGTTATGAGTATTTATAAAACCGGTTCCGCTAATATTATTTGTTCAGATTATCCAGATCCTGATATTATTCGTGTTGATGATGCTTATTACATGGTAAGTACAACAATGTATTTTTTTCCAGGATGTGTAATTCTTCGTTCATATAATCTTCTTGATTGGGAATTCTGTTCTTATGTTTTTGACCAATTAGAAGATACTCCAGGTCAAAAGCTTGAAGATAATAGGGGAGTGTATGGAAGAGGGATGTGGGCAGCCTGTCTTCGTCATCATAACAATAAATTTTATGTAAGTTTTGTTGCAAATGATACACAAAAAACTTATTTATATACAGCAGATTCAATTACTGGACCCTGGACTAAATCTAATATCCAGGGCTTTTATCATGATATGTCGATTTTATTTGATGATGATGGCAGAGTTTTTGTAACTCATGGAAATATGAATATTCATCTGATAGAACTAAAAGAAGATTTATCTGGACCAAAGGAAAATGGTATTGATAAAATCATTATTCAGGATATTCCCGAAAAAGTTTGCCTTGGTTATGAAGGCAGTCATTTTTATAAAATCAATAATAAATATTATATTTTTCTTATTCATTTTCCCAATGGTAAATATCGTACTCAAGCATGTTTTGTATCTGATAAAATTGAAGGACCTTATATTGGACAAGATGTTCTTTGTGCAGATTATAAAAATTGGAATAGTGGAATTGCACAAGGTGGAATAGTCCAGACCCCAGACCACAAATGGTATGGCATCTTATTTCAAGACCACGGAGCTTTGGGAAGAATGCCTGTTTTAGTTCCTGTAGTTTTTGATGAAAATAATTTCCCAGTTTTTGGGGAAACAACAGCGTCTCCAGAAGAAGTTACAGTATTAGATAACCGACCAGATTATAAATATGCGCCTCTTTACAGTAATGATTTTTTAAATCCTGCCTGGCAATGGAATCACTATCCTAACAAAAAGCTTGTTTCTGTTTCTTCTGAAAAATTATGCATTACAACAAATAAGCTTGTAAAAAATATTACTCAATGTGCTAATACTTATACACAGAGAGTTTTTACAGAACATTGTGAAGGGTCTGTTTTTTTAAATGCTTCTAACATGAAAAATGGAGATTTTGCTGGTCTTTGTGCCTTAGAAAGTGAATATGCTTTTATAGGACTTACAAAAGAAAATGATCAGTTTTATCTTGTAAAAGCAACTCACACTTCAAAACACAGCCCCTGGACTATGAATGTTTATGATGATGAAGAACCTGGGATTGTGGAGAAGAGGCAGGTGTCTTCATCTTCAATTAATCTGAAGATTGCATTTAATTTAGAAAAAGATGTTCAGCAGGCAACCTTATTTTATGCCAATGATAACTCTCCATTTAACCAGCTAGGCACACCCGTTCCTCTCCGTTTTACTTTAGATCATTTTACAGGTGTAAGATTTGGACTTTTCTATTATTCAACAAAGGAATCTGGTGGACAAATAGAATTTTCTGTTTTTAAAATAACAATCTGTTAGCCCTATGGATAAAATAATATGCTTCTTTTATAATTCATTCATAAATTGAATTATGGCAATAGAAACTTTTAACCGAACAGAAATAAAATATCTGCTTACAACAAAACAAAAAGATTCCCTCCTTTCTCTTTTATCACAATATATGGATTGCGATAAGTTTAATAAGAATAATAAACCATATACTATATGCAATCTTTATTTAGATACACCTGCAGATGAATTAATAATTCGTTCCCTAGAAAAACCAATTTTCAAAGAAAAAATCAGATTAAGAAGCTATGGTCCTGTTTCTTTATCTGACACTGTTTTTTTGGAAAGTAAAAAAAAATATAACAAAGTTGTAAACAAAAGAAGATCCAGCTGCAGTTTAGAAGCGGCATATAATTATTTTTCAACAGGAGTTCTTCCAATTTGTGAAAACTCAAATTTACAGGTTTTAAAAGAAATTGATCATACAATGAAATTTTATAAATTAAAACCAAAAGTTTTTCTTTCATATGACAGATTTGCTTTTTTTGAAAAAAATAACTCTGACTTTAGAGTAACTATAGATCAAAATATTCAAACAAGAAGACATGATCTTGATTTACAAATTCCACCTTCAGGAACTCAGCTTTTAGAAAAAGATCAATGGCTTTTAGAAGCAAAAGCCTTTAAATCTTTTCCTCTATGGTTTGTTCAATTTCTTTCTGAAAAAAATATTAATTGTACTTCTTTTTCAAAATACGGTACTGAATATAAAAAATATATAGGAGCTATTTTATGAGTGATTTATTAAACGGTTTTGCAATTGGAGAAAATGAAATCAATATTCTTTTTAATATTTTCCTTGCTTCCGTAGCAGGCATTATTATTATGCTTAGTTATGTTTTTGGCCATAAAGATAAAAAATATTCCAAAAACTTTGCTATTACAATTTTATTGTTTCCAATTATTATGACCGTTGTAATTCCTTTTATTGCAACCGATTTGAAAAAAGCTGTTTCTCTTGCTGGCGTTTTTGCTTTAGTAAGATTTAGAAGTATTCCAGGTGATTCAAAGGATATTCTTTATGTTTTCTTTGCCCTGTCAGTTGGAATTATTATTGGCTTAAACAGCTATATCATCGCTTTCGTACTTACAATCCTCGTTTCTGTTATGTTTGTTTTGTTACAAAAAAACTGGAAATCAAGTAATACACAAACTCTTAAAATCACCATTCCAGAAAACATGGATTACTGCGGTGTATTTGATGATATTTTTAAAAAATATCTGAATGGTTACAGTGTACAAAATGTTCGCACTTCAAATATGGGAACTCTTTTTACTATTTCCTATGTAATCGAACCAAAAAATAATATTGATGTAAAAGCATTTATAGATGAACTTAGAACAAGAAATGGTAACCTTTCTATCATCATTTCTGACCATGAAGCAGAAGGCTCTATTCTTTAAAAAAACATTTTTTTTAAATATAACTCATAAATATTATTGAAAATAAAAACCGATTTTGAGATAATTTTCACGGAGTAATTTTTATGAGTTGTAATTTCCCATTAAACAAAAATCAGTTGGATAATTTGATTAAAGATTTTCCAACACCATTCTACTTGTATGATGAAAAAGCTATTCGTGAAAACATGAAGCGCTTCACAAAAGCTTTCAGCATTTTCCCAGTATTCAGAGAACACTTTGCCGTAAAAGCATGTCCAAACCCATATCTGCTTAAAATTCTTGCAGATGAAGGTTGTGGAGCCGACTGTTCTTCATTACCAGAGCTTATGCTTTCTGAAATGGCAGGTATTGAAGGAAAGCATGTAATTTTCACTTCAAACGAAACACCAGCTAATGAATACAAATACGCATATGAAAGAGGTAATATTATCAATCTTGATGATATTACTCATATTGAATACTTAAAAAACCATCTTGGTAAATTACCAGACACAATTTGTTTCCGTTATAACCCAGGTCCTGAAAAACAGGGCTGTAACTCCATTATTGGAAAACCAGAAGAAGCAAAATATGGTCTTACACGCCCACAGATTTTAGAAGCATACAAAATTTGTAAAGCTGAAGGTGTAAAACATTTTGGTCTTCATACAATGGTAGCCTCAAATGAATTAAATCCATCTTTCTTTGTTGATACTGCTAAACTTCTTTTTGAATTATGTGCAGAAATCCAGGAAAAATGTGGTGTTCGTATTGAATTTGTTGACCTTGGTGGCGGACTTGGTATTCCTTACAAACCAGACCAGAAAGCCGTAGATTATGATGTTGTTGCAAAAGGAATTCGTGCTGAATATGACCGTGTTGTTGTTCCAGCCGGCCTTGATCCATTGGAAATCTACTGGGAATGTGGCCGTCCTATTACTGGCCCTTATGGATGGCTTGTTACAACTGCCATTCATCAAAAACATATTTACCGCGAATATATTGCCGTAGATTCATGTATGGCTGATTTAATGCGTCCTGGTATGTATGGTTCTTACCACGAAGTAACTGTAAGTGGTAAAGAAAATGCTCCAAAAACTGAAGTTTATGATGTTGTTGGTTCTCTTTGTGAAAACTGTGATAAATTTGCTGTTCAGCGTCAATTACCAAAAATTGATATGGGAGACCACGTAATTATTCATGATGCAGGAGCACACGGAAGAGCAATGGGCTTTAACTACAACGGTAAACTTCGTTGTGGAGAAGTTTTAATGCGACCAGATGGAACATTCAAAGAAATACGCCGTCGTGAAACTATAGATGACCTCTTTGCAACATTAGATTTGAAGGGCGTAAAAAACTTTAATTAAATCTAACATGATAAAATTATAGTATGAGAGGTTAAAATGTCTATAAAAAATGTACCTGAAGTTCAAGAATTTAATAATGGTGATAAAATTTGGGACCATACCTTTAATACATTTCATGCAAAGGTTTATATCCCAAAATCAAAATTACCTGGAGATATTATTAATTTTGGATACAGTTCTCCATACTTTCTTATTTTCACAGATTCTATTTTTACAAATGAAAATGCATTATCATATGCCAAAACAAGTAAATTATCAGAAATAGCTTCTGCTTATGATACTTCAATTGTATTTATTTATCCGTTAAATGAAGGAGGCTGGAAAAGTGCACCAGAAGGCATTTTTGAAGAAATAATTGAGAATTCAAAAATACATCAATATCACAAAGACGGCTATGCTGTTTTAAACAATCGCTTTACCCACACCACTGAGGGTTATGCAATTCGTGGAGCAATATTCAGAACATTTTTAATTGGAAATGGGGATGGTGCAGATTATATTGCTAAATATCTTCTTAAAAAAATTACAGGTGCTGGATTATGGGGCCCTGCAGATATTGCTCCAACTGTTTGTCTCTTAGAAAATCTTTCAATTCAACCACTTAATAAACGTAGAGACATTCCAATTATCTCTGTTGGTAATTCAAAACTAATTAATGAAACTATTTCTGAAAAATTTGATGATTGCATTTTCCAGGAATCCTTAGATATTCCAGCTGCATTCAAATTTATGAAGCAATTTATACGCTGGGGCTGGGACGGTGAACTTTCAAGGGAAATTGATTTTAATGAAGTTAACTTTATTGAAGAACCTTGTGTAGTTGAATTAAAAACATCCCCTGACAATCAAGGAGACTATGCTGGCTCTGTTACACACAAAACAGGTTTCATTTCGTATTACAATAAAACTGTATTCGATAAAGGTCCTGTTCCATTAGTTTTATGCTTCCATGGTGGCGGAGATTCTGCAAAACATATTGCCCTTGTTTCTTCCTGGTGGAAAGTTGCTCATGACCATAATTTTTTACTGGTTTGTGTAGAAGATCATTTAAATAGCACAGCAACCGAAATGATGGAATTGTTAGAAATCTTAAAAACAAAATATAGAATTGACGAAAAACGAATTTATGCCTCAGGTTTTTCTATGGGTGGATGTAAAACTTGGGATTTGTATCAGGAATACCCAGATGTTTTTGCTGCTGTTGCACCAATGGATGCGACTTTTGATGTTGGTTGCAATTTATATGGACAGCCATCTGTTGGTTTACATGGTTGTGGAAAAATAAATGAAAATATATTAGTTCCTGTGTTTTATACTGGTGGTGAAGAAACACCTCTTCCAGAGCTTCCTTTTCAAGCAGAAAAATGTCGCGCTCGCATGGAATATGTTTTAAAAGTTAATGAATGTACTGCAAATTACAATATAAAATTTGAAGATCAGAATAAATGGGAAAATAAAATTTGGGGAATTAATGGTGATTCTGTGGAAAAAATTGAAGATAAATCCCGAAATTCTGTTTTGACTATAAACTATTTTAACAGTAAAGACGGAAATATATATACTGCTTTTGGTTCAATTAGTGGACAAGGTCATGAATGTCGTTACCACACTTGCGAACAAGCCTGGTTTTTCATGAGCAGATTCCAGCGTAACAAAGATAAAATAGAGATTCATAATTGCCAATTATAAAGCTCTAAACTCTTAAATTATAGCTTCCAAAGCATTAATTATTTTTTTATCATAACGACTGTTGAATTTTCTCAAATCTGCAAATGCCGCATTTTTATTCATAGAATTTTTATATGAACGTTTAGAAACAATAGCCAAATAACTTTCCGCAACACGAATAGCTCTTGCAATATAAGGTATTTCATAATTGATTAATCGGTTTGGATATCCTGTACCATCAAGATTTTCATGATGTTTACTGATTGCATCCAAAAAAATTGGTTTATACTTTTTGGAAATAAAATAAAGCATTTTTTGGCCAAGTTCTGTATGGGTTTTCATTTTATCGAATAAATCATCTGTTAAATGCTCTGTTAGAAAAATATCTTTATCTAATTTTAAAAAACCAATGTCATATACCAAAGCAGCACAATAAAATAATGTTGAATCTTCTTCAGAATAACCTAATCTGATTGAAACTCTTAGTACTAATTCTGCAACCTGTAACGAAACACGATTCCTTTCTGTATATTCATCAATTTTCTTCCCATAATCCCGACACTTTAACAGCATTTTATTTATTTCATCTGTTTCTAGTATTGTTTTTTCTGGTGGCAACGAAAATAAATTATTGATTTTTACCATCAATTCATCTGCAACAGTTTCTTTTTGAAGTTTAGATAAAAATGGTATTTCAACTTCATTTTTTTCTTCAAAAATCTGGGACTGCATAGTTGAAACTGCGTCTGATAACTGCCCCTGATATATTTTTTGCTGCTTTATCCAGAAAAATCCTATAAAAATCAAAGAAGCTACAAATATTGTTGCAATAATAAAGAATATAATTAATCCATCACTATTTATGGGGGATGATTTTTCGGTAATTATCTCTTCATCTAAACTGGAATTTTCATAAAGTTGAGAAAGATACTGATTATAATGTTGTTCTGCATCAATTAAGGCTTTTTCCATTTCCAATTTTTGCATTTCACGTTCCTTTGCAGTTTCACTAAAAAGAGAAGAGATGAATGCAATAATCATTAAAAGAAAAAAGCCTGTCTTTTTCATTTATGTATCAAAACTATTTATTTATAAAGTGGAGCAACAGTATCTACCATTTTCTGGTATTCAGCATATGCCTTATCGTAAGCTGCAACATTAGCAGGAATAGGATCAGCTGATTTAGATGTATCCAAAGTAATGTGTTCTGCACAAAGAGCAGCAATGTCGCATTTTCCAGACTGGCTCTTCAAACACCAAAGTGCCTGAACTGCACCACCAAGAGCAGCTGCTTCATCCAAAGCAGGAACTCGGATTGGAAGGTTCATAATATCAGCCGCAATCTGACGCCAAAGTGGAGATTTTGAACCACCACCAATCAAGCGGATTTCTTTTGGCTGGAAACCAAGCTTGCGGAATGCATCCAAACCACCACGCATAGCAAATACTGCAGATTCCAAAGAAGCTCGGGCAATGTTTGCACGGTTTGTGTTAGCAGCTGTTAAACCTGTAATAGAAGCACGGCCGTTTGGTAAGTTAGGAGTTCTTTCACCGTTGAAGAATGGAACAACAAGTACCCCTTCTGAACCACATGGTGCTTTTGCAGCTTCGCCATCAAGTTCTTTAACATCCATCTGGAAAAGACCTCGTACAAATTCTGTAGCAACTGTACAGTTCATTGTACAAAGAAGTGGTAACCATCCGCCTGTAGAAGAACAGAAACCAGAAAGACCGTTAGCAGGATCTGCGATTGGTTTATCTGAATAACCGTAAAGTGTACCAGAAGTACCCATAGACATTGTAAGGAATCCATCGGCAACTGTACCAGTTCCAACAGCACCCATCATGTTATCTCCACCACCAGCAGAAACTGGAATTCCTTCTGGAATACCATAGGCAGCGGCAGCATCAGCAGAAACTTTACCTGCAGCTTCGTAAGCTTCAATAAGTTTTGGTAATTTACCAAGCAAAGAAGGATCAATAATATCACAAATCTTTTTAGACCAGCAGCGGTTCTTAGAATCGAATAAAGCAGTTCCAGAAGAATCACCATATTCCATTACGTATTCACCAGTAAGCTTCCAGTTCAAATAGTCATGTGGAAGCATGATATACTGTAGTTTGGCAAAAGCTTCTGGTTTGTTGTTTTTAAGCCAAAGAATTTTTGGAGCAGTAAAGCCAGGAAGCATTAAATTTCCAAGGAGTTTTACAACTTTAGCATCACCACCGGCTTTTTTTGTAATATATGCACATTCAGCAGTTGTAGAAGTATCACACCAGAGTTTGATGTTGTATAAAGCTTTTCCATCTTTATCAAGAGGAACAAAACCATGCTGCTGACCAGAAACACCAATTGCTTCAATTGTTTTTTTATTTTCAGCAGAAAGTTTTCCAAAACATACTTCAAGACCTTTATCAAACCATTCAGTTGTCTGTTCACGGGTTCCGTCTGCTTCAGAAATCAAGTCCATTGGACATGAAGCTTTTTCAATTATTTCCTTTTTTTCGTAGTCATAAATAACTACTTTCATACTCTGTGTACCTAAGTCGATACCTGCTACAGTTTTTGCCAATTTTATCTCCTTAAAGGGCCATATAACCCATAATTTTAAAATATACTAATTAAAATAATAAACTCTGCTTGCGTGAATAACAAGCAGAGAAATTCCCTAATTATTCATGAAGCGTATAATCAACATCACTATCAATTATTTCAATCATTTTGTCTGCAATTTCAGGGTCAAATTGTGTACCTTTATGTTTTACAAATTCTGCCCTTACATCCGCCTGATTCATAAACTTTCTGTAACTTCTATTAGATGTCATTGCGTCATATGCATCTGCAACACAAATAATTCTTGCAATTAAGGAAATTTCATCTCCTTTTTTGCTGTCAGGATATCCTGAGCCATCAAAATGCTCGTGATGAGAGCGAGCACCTACAGAAATATTCTTCATAGTAGAAATAGAACTTAATATCTGGCTTCCAATTTCTGGATGTGTTTTAATTATATCATATTCTTCTTCTGTCAACTTTTCAGATTTATTTATTATTGTATCTGGAATACCTATTTTTCCAATATCATGTAATAGTGCAGAATAATAAATTTCTGTTTGCATCTGTTTATCAAGACCAATAGCAGTTGCCAGCATTTTACTATACTCAGCAACTCGATTTGAATGACCATTAGTATATTTATCTTTTGCATCAATTGTACCAACAAGAGTTTTTATAACTTCAAAAGAAAGTTTTTCTGTTCTTTCTTTTTCTTTGTTTAAGTGATCAATTTTTGCATACACAATCCAGCTAATAAGAGCCAGAATACAAGTTGAAACTACAATAATAAACCAAGGTCGATTCCATAAATAAGGAATCTTTTCAATGATGATTTTAGCCGGTTGTGGACTTATTACCTCATCGCCATTTTGTGCAAGAACAGAAAATTCATATGTTCCAGGCTTTAAGTTTGTATATGAAGCAACCCGCATATTACTCCATTCTGTATATTCATTTTCGAAACCTGCTAATTTTGTTTTGAAAATTAATTGCTCCGACGAAATAAAACTAATTCCAGTATAGTTGATTACTAACCTTTTTGATGAAGGAGGCAAAACGATTTTATTATTTTTAATCTGATATTTTTCACTATCAACATATATATCTTCTATTTTCACATCTGGTGCCAGATTTTTAGAAGCATTTCTTACAGGATCAAAAATCGTAAATCCATCTATTAAGGTAAACCAAATTCTTCCCAAATCATCTTTCATAGAAAGAGATGTGGATGTTACACCTCCTGAAGTAATACCATCAAGACGATTAAAATATTTTATATTTGCTACAGTTCGGGTACCATTTATTATTTCTTCAATATCCGAATTTTTTACAAAGAAAATACCTCTATTACTTGTCCCCCATAATCTTCCAGAAAAATCTGGAATTAACTGGAATACTCCATCTGCTCCAAAGCCATTTTTATTATCAAAAGTATAAAGTTTATTATTTCTGTATAAAGAAATGCCTGTTCCTGTGGTAATCCAAATGTCGCCATTATTATTTTCAGTAATTTTAAATACTACATTACCAGCAAGAGAATCTTCTTTTGTGATTATTTTCTCTACCTGCTTGTTATTTAAAATGAAGACACCGCCACCATCTGTTCCAACCCAGATTTTTCCTTCTTTATCTTCATATAAACACATAATATAGTCGTTTTTAAGAGTTTCACCTTTAACAATATTTGTAATGATGCCAGTGTCTTTTTCAATAATTGAAAGACCTGTTGTTGTACCAACATATAAATCACCATTAGACATCTGCTCTGCTACACGTACACGATTTCCCGCAAGACCTGTTTCTTTTGTCCAGCATTCTATACTTCCATCATTATTAAATTTTAACTGACCAAATTTTTCATATGTACTTACAAGAACAGCATTATCACTTGTAACTCCAACATGTCTGATTCTGATGTTTTTACAATACTTTGTAATCCAGTTTTCCTGAAATTTATTGTCCTTATAACAATACATTCCATTATCACCTGCCAACCAGACAACCTCTCTGTATTTATCTTGAGCAATTGCATTTACCGTTGTTGGCATGGAAGTTGTTTGGAATTTACCATAACTTAATTTCTGAATTCCCCCACGATCTGTTGCTATCCAAATATTTTTCTCTTTGTCTTCAATAATTTTTACAACACTTTCATCAGAAAGACCGTTGTCTTTTTTGAAGTATGAATATTCTCCATCATGCAGGATTGTAATTCCATTATCTAGGCCAAACCAAATATTTTTTGAAGAATCCTGATAAATACAAGTAACAATTGTCCCTTTCTGATCTCCCGAACCTAAATTGTGAAGAACTTCTTTATTTCCAGAAACCTTTACCCCATAATAAGGAGCAAGACCAAACCAGTATGCTCCCGTTGCATCTTGAGACATTGAAGTAACAACCGGATTTTCTACAGAATGTATTCCATCGTATACTGAAAAAGTTTGATCCGAGTAAACATAAACACCATTTTCACTTCTTGTCACAATCCAAATTCTGCCTGCTGTATCACAATAAAGCTGAGAAGAAATAAAATTATTATCCAATGGAATTTTATCAAAACCCGGAAGCTGAATGATTTTAAGATCTGGAGAAACACAGGCTATTCCCGATGCTGTACCAATCCAAATATTTCCATCTAAATCTTCACAAAATGACCTGATGGAATTATTTGGGAGTCCATTCTCTGTGGTAAATTCAGCTATTTCTTCATTTTCTTTAAGACAAAATGCTCCCTCATCATTAGAGCCAACCCAAATATTTCCCTTAGAATCCTGAAAAATCTGACGTGCCGAAAGGAAATTATATTTTTCGTTGTAAATTTTGTTCAATGTAAGAAACTTAACACCATCAAATTTTGTTAATCCACCATAAGTTCCAAATAAAATGTATCCATCTTTATCTTGAAAAATATCGGTAATTGAATTGCCCTGAATACCATCTTCTGCATTCCAGGTTCTGCTTACATAATCCTTAAAAAACACATCACTTGTTTGAGCAAAAACAGAATTAAAAAATAGTACTAAAGCAAATAATAAAAATCTTTTTTTCATACGTCTCCTATAATTCAGGTTTCAAATTTACATTTACATAGTTTTTTGTATCAAGATATTTCTTTGCTGTTTCCATTAATGTATCCCCAGTAATAACAGACAGAACATCCTTTTCTAAATCATAAAAATTTTCTGGCTGTTCTTTAAATACTGCAGAACTAAGAATATTTGCCATTATCCATTCATTGTTTCTGTAATTAGTTTCATATGTTCTTTTTACAGTTTCAGAAATTTTCTGCAAATAATCCTCATTTACTTTTTCACGCTGCAATAATTCTATCTGCTTCAAAACTTCTGCAACTAATTCTTCTTCACGCTCTGGCTCACAACCAAAGCTAATCTGAACTGTATATTTTTTTTGATTATTTCCTTCAAATCCAGCATATACACTTACTCCGTATGATCCGCCTTTTTCTTCGCGAATTGCTTCTCTCAGACGAATATCTAAAAGATTTTGGAGCATGTAAAGCTTCTGCATTTCAAGATAATCCTGTTTTAAATTATTAGACAAGGAAATTTCGCCTCCAAAAGCGAGGAATACAGTTCCCTGTTTATCAATTCCTTTATTCACTGTTGATGTAATTTTTCCTTTTGGAAATGGAACAATAATATCTTTTGCAGTTTCTTTTTTTGCTGCTGTACTTATGCTTCCAAGGTATGTACAACACAAATCAAGTAAAGCCTTTTCATCGTAATCACCAACAAAAACAAAAGTAAAATCTGATGGATCAGCAAAACGTTCTCTATAAATCTTTTCTGCTGTCTTCTGATCTATTTTAGCAGCAAATTCTGGTGTGACAGCACTATAACGAATGTTGTCCTTATACATAATATTTCTTATTTCCTGTAATAAAACATCTATTGGTTGTTTACCATAGGAATCTGCCTGGTTTTGTACATAATTCATCAAAATACTCCAGCCTTCATTTGTAAACTGAGGTTTTGTAAAAAGAAGATTTGTGAACTGGAAAAGATATTCCAAATCTTCTCTTGTTGCTGCTCCATTTATAGATTCTCTGTCGGCATAAATACTTGCTGAAACACCAAAGTTTTTTGTAGAAACCTTTTTCATTAATTCATTATAAGGTATTCCATATATACCAGATAAAATAGCATAATCAACTGCTACCTGAGATGATGGAAAATCTGCTTCTGAAACATAGTTTGAACCACCCCAGCTGGAAGCTGTCATATTAACCATGTTTGTCTGAAAATCTGTTTTTTTAGCAATAATCCTGATTCCATTATTAAGAACATATTCTTTTCCGCTAAAATCAGAAATTTCTTTTGATGAAACTACTCTGCCTTTTTTCTTTGGTTTTTCCATAAGAGAATCATTAATTTCATCTTCTTCATAGGCTGAAATATCATCTGCTTTGTAATTTTCCCAAATTTCCATTAATTCAGCTTCAGTAGGAATATCTTTTGAAGTATCAGGGGCAATAATGAACATTGCAGTTCCCCGTGTCTCATAAACTTCTGAAATATACTGATTGATTTCTTCTAAAGTAATATATGGAATTATTTCGTTATATAATTTGTAATAATCATCTTCTGAAACTACAGTTTTTCCAATTAATTCATACTGCAAAATACTTGTTGCATAAGTTTCAGATGTGATTTTATCTTTGTTTTTATAATACTGTTCCTCTTGAACAAGCATTTTTTGTTTATTTCTCTGAAGTTCAGACTCTGTTATGCCAAAAAATCTGAATCTATCATATTCCGTTATAAATGCTTTTAATGCTGCTTCAAAACTACCATCTTTTGGAACAAGACCTAAAAATCCAAAAAGATTTTTATTTGTCATATTATATTCGCCTGCCTGTGCAGCAAGCCATAATGACTGTGAGTTGTTTGTTATTGTTTCATATCTTTCATTTAATACTGATGCCGAAATCTGATTCAATAAAGAGTTTCTAACATCTTCCTTTGTTTTGATTGCCCCAAAATCATCTTTCCGCATGTAGATATTTATTACAGGATATTTCTGCTCTTTATCTTTAATAATTGCAATTTCTTTTTTTGTCTGAACCGGTAAATCATAAACAGGACTTTGTTTTACTTCTGATGATGAAGGAATATCATTCATGACTTCTTTTAAAGCTTTTTCTAATGTAGCTTCATCAATATCACCAACCGCTACAATAGCCATATTTTCTGGACGATACCATTTTTTATAAAAATCCAGGATTCTTTCCCGTTTAATAGTTTTTATAATATTCATATCACCAATTGGTAATCGATTTTCAAACTGAGAATCTTTTAATAAAAGAGGAATCTGTTTTTCTGTGATACGACGATTTAAACCTTGTGAAAGTCTCCATTCTTCTGTAACAACACCTCTTTCTTTTTCAATTTCTTCAGAATCAAAGGAAACCGCACTTGCCCAATCATGAAGTACAAGAAGACTTGTTTTTAAAATCTGTGGATCATCAGCCGGAATTTCCAGCATATATACGGTTTCTTCAAAAGAAGTGTAGGCATTTACTTCTGGTCCAAATCCCATACCAATTTTTTCAAAGTAATCTACAATGGCTCTTTTTTCAAAATTCTTTGTTCCATTAAAAGCAAGATGTTCTATAAAATGGGCAACACCTTTCTGATCTTCTTCCTCCATTGCAGAACCAGCTTTTACAACAAGACGTAAATAGATTCTATTTTTAGGTTCACCATTTTTCATTACATAGAAAGTCATTCCATTATCCAGCTTTCCTGCTTTTACAGCCGAATTCCATTTTAATTCATTTGAGAAAGAAGGTTGCTCTTCTGGTGCTTTTTCGGGTTTATTTGTATTTGTTGAAACACATGAAAAAACAAATAATAATCCAATTAAAATAAAAAGTATTTTTATAGGTTTCATAAAAACATTTCTCCTGAGACTTTATACTAACAACTGTTATTCTCAATATAATTAATTTACTTTTTTTTGTACATTGACCAAACATAAATTAAACTTTAATATTTATACCTATGATAAAACAGGCCCCATTATTAACAGAATTTTTAGATGCAAATACAATTGCCTCTCTTTCAACTTTTTTAGAAAAAGATGAAAACTTTGAAGAAGCCGCAAATACAATTGCCTGTGCATTCGGAGCAGATAAAGATTTTACTAAAAAAGATGATGAAGAAATTAAAAAACTTGTTTTAAGTTTTAAGCATAATCTTACACTTTTAATCCAGAAAACTTGGGTTGAAAAATCTGACATTGCATTAAAAGAACAGCTTTTATATCAGTTAGATCTTTTCCTTGGTAATGAAGAATGGTTAACTAACTATACTTTATTCCTTCAAATGATTAATCAGGCTGTGTTCCTTATGTTTGGACAAAAGCCGGATTCACCCGATTTTGACGAATACTCTTTGAGAATTGATCCTGAATTCGGCATATTCTGGTGGTATATTTCAAACCTTCCAACAAAAATAGAATGGTCTGAAGCTAAATGCAGAATTGCAATGATGCTAGGTATGTACTTCCTGGCAAATTACTAATAACTAAGAATGCCGGAACTTTTACAGTTTCGGCTTTTTTTTAATTCATAAAGTAAAAATAATGGAGTTTTTATGGAATTAGAAGCTGTTTATAAATCTCTTAGATTTGCAAGTGAAAAAATCGCTCTTCAAAGTGCCAGTCTTAAAAATCAAGCACTAGCATTTGTTGCAGATGCTTTAGATAAAAATCGCTCTTATATTATAGAGGCAAATAAAACTGATATTGAAAAGGGCCGTAAAAATGGGATGTCGGAGTCTTTAATTGACCGTCTTATACTGGATGATAAACGAATTGATTCTATCATTGCCAGTGTAATAGATATTATTGCCCAAACAGATCCTATTGGTGAAGAAATTTCTGGATGGAAAACTCCAAACGGTTTAAATATCCGTCAGGTTAGAGTTCCTCTTGGTGTTGTAGCCATTATTTACGAAAGTCGTCCAAATGTAACTGTAGATGCTTTTGCCCTTGCTTATAAAAGTGGTAATGGAATTTTACTTAGAGGTTCTGCTTCTGCATACAATTCAAATAAAGCTATCGTAAAGATTATAAAAAATGCCCTTAAAGATTGCAGTCCTTACGGAGAACCAGATGCAATTGAACTGGTAGAAGTTAAAGACCATGATCACAGTGATGTAGATAAAATTCTTACTGCTGTAGGAAAAATTGATGTTGTACTTCCTAGAGGCGGCAAAAAATTAATTCAGAATGTAGTTTCTAATGCTAGAATTCCTGTAATTGAAACTGGAAGTGGCGTATGTCATCTTTACATAGACCATTCTGCTGATTTAGAAAAAGCTGTTAAAATTGCAGAAAATGCAAAAATCCAGCGGCCAAGCGTTTGTAATGCAATTGAATGTATTTTGGTTCATAAAGCAGTTGCAGAAGCTTTCCTTACAAAAATGGCAGAAGCTTTTAATAATCGGGTAAAACTTCATGCTGATGAAAAAGCATATGAAATTCTTGCTAAAGCTAAAAATCTAAAAAAAGAAAATCTCTTTCAGGCTACCCAAGAAGATTTTGGAAACGAATATCTTGATTATGAATGCTGTGTAAAAGTTGTTCAGGATATTGAAGAAGCAATTCAATATATAAACACACATAATACAAAACACAGCGAAAGTATTATTACCCAGAGTTTGCAAAATGCAAAAACTTTCCAGAAGCAAATTGATGCTTCCTGCGTTTATGTAAATGCCAGCACTCGCTTTACAGATGGCGGCGAATTTGGTTTTGGTGCAGAACTGGGAATCAGTACTCAAAAACTCCATGCCCGGGGTCCAATGGGAATAAAAGCACTTACAACAACAAAATACTTAATCGATGGCGACGGTCAGATTAGATAACAAAAAAGGGCTGATTAATAACTTATAAATGCTATTAATCAGCCCATTTATTTTGCTTAATGCAAATCTAAATTAAAAATTTTATTATCCAAAAATTCCAAATGAACCAAGAAGAATAATCAAAAGAAGAACTGGAGCTACAAATTTAATCATAACAACATAAAGACCTTTTCTTCCAAATTTTTCTCCGTTCAAAGTAACTTCATCAATAATTGTTTTTGGTTTAACAACCCAGCCAATAAGAATACAAGTAAGAATTGCAACAATTGGCATAAGAAGATTGTTAGAAGCGTAATCAAGAATATCAAGAATCTGACCATTAACAACAGTTGCAAATGAAGCTTCAAAGTACAATTTATTGTATCCAAGACAAACAATTACTGAAACTAAGAATCCAATTCCAGCCATTACTAAAGTTGCTTTCTGACGACTCCAGTGAAGTTTATCCATCATACTAGAAACAATTGCTTCAAGAATTGATACAGCAGAAGTCAATGCTGCAAAAAGAACCATTACAAAGAACATAAGAGCAAACATTTCACCAAAGTCACCCATAGACGAGAAAACTTTTGGCAATGTTACGAAGACTAATCCAGGACCAGCTGAAGTTAATCCTTCCTCCCCTGCAAATACATAAACAGCTGGAATAATCATCATTCCTGCAATAATAGCAATTCCAGAGTCAAAAATTTCTATCTGATTAATTGATTTTCCAAGGTTTACATCTTTTTTCATGTAAGAACCATAAGCAACCATAATACCCATTGCAATAGACAATGAATAGAAAAGCTGTCCCATAGCATCAAGACAAATGCGAAGGAATCGTCCAAAGGTTAATCCTTTAAAATTTGGAATAAAGTAGATTCCTAATCCCTGAAGACCTGTTCTTGTTTCTCCGTTTCCATCTGTAAATTTAAGGAATACTGAATAAACTGCAATAAAAATTACAAGCACTGCAAGAATTGGCATAAGGATACGTGAATATTTTTCAATTCCGTTTTCTACACCTTTATAAACGATTACAAAACATAATGCAGCAAATAAGAATGTGTACAAAATTGGCTGCCACTGATGTGTAATAAATCCTGTAAAGAATCCGTCTACAACAGCTGCCTGTCCCTGGAATGCCAGATAAGTACTCATATATTTAATTACCCAGCCACCAATTACACAATAATATGGGTAGATAATAAAAGGTACTATATAAGCAAAAATACCAATAAAGCCAAAGCCTTTGTGAATTTTTTTATAAGCTGTAAGTGGACTTTCCTGTGTTTTACGACCAATTGCAACTTCTGTGGTAAGAAGTGCAAAACCAAATGTTAAAGCCAAAATAATGTAGATTAATAAAAATAATCCACCGCCATTTTTTGCAGCAAGGTTAGGGAAACGCCAGATGTTTCCTAATCCAACAGCACTACCTGCAGCTGCTAATACAAACCCAATTGAGCCTGTAAAGGAGTTACGTTTTTTCTCTTCCATAACTTTTCCTCTAGAAATTATAAATTTTTTTTAATTATAACATATTATGACAAACATTTAAAATTATTCTATAATCGTTCCAAGGATTAAAAAATGAGTGAAGTTATTTCTCAGGCATTAAAGGATGCAAGAAAAATCGTAATTAAAATCGGAAGCAATACTCTGGCAAAAGCAGATGGAACTCAAAATACAGATTTTATGTCTAGCTTTGCAAAACAGTGTGCCGCTCTTATAAAAGATGGAAAACAGATTGTTGTAGTTTCTTCTGGAGCTCAGGTTGCAGGAGTTTCTACAGTAAATGGATGGGCACGAAAAAAAGATGTTCATTACAGACAAGCCCTTTGTTCTATTGGTCAGGTAGAATTAATGCACCAGTGGAGAAAAGCTTTTGGCGCTGAAAATCTTCACATTGGTCAATTACTTCTTACAAAAGATGACTTTGAAAACGAACATCGCAGCTTAAACATCAGAAACACTTTATTTACTTTAGTTGATGAAGGCGTTGTTCCTATTATTAACGAAAATGACTCTGTAAGCTTTGATGAAATTAAAATTGGTGATAACGATAACCTTTCTGCATTAACTGCCATTCTTTGGTCAGCAGATTTGCTTCTTCTTTTCAGCGATATTGACGGCATTTATACAGATAACCCAAAAACAAATCCACAGGCAAAATTAATTGAAAAAGTAGATTCTATTCCTGAACTAAGAAAAGAAATAACAATTGGCGAAACAAATGCTTTTGGAACTGGCGGAATTGAAACAAAAATTCAGGCTGCAAAAAAAGTAACAGAATACGGCATTCAGATGATTCTTGCTAACGGTGGTGCAGAAAATGCCGTAGAAACTCTTTATGCAGGAAAGGGCAAAGGTACTTTATTCCAGGTAAAATAGAATGGGAGGAAATATGAAAATCGGTTGTATTGGAACAGGTGCAATGGGTGGCGCAATTATGCGTGCTGTTTGCAAAAAATATGATGTAAAAAACATTCTCGTAACAGATAAAAATGTTGAAATGGGAAAAGCCTTTGCAAAAGAAACGGGAGCTACATTTGTTGCTTCAAACAAAGATGTTTTAACTGCAGATTACATTTTCCTTGCTGTAAAACCACAATTTTTAGGAGATGTCTTTGATGAAATTGCATCTTCTATTTCAGAAAAATCTGTAATCATTTCTATGGCTGCAGGTGTAAAAATTGAAAAATTAAACTCATGGGCTCCAAAAGCTCGCTTTATAAGAATGATGCCAAATGTTTGTGCCATGATTGGTCAGGCAATGACTGCCCTTTCTTATAATTCAAATATTACAAAAGAAGAAGCTGATACAGCTGTTCAGATTTTAAGCTCTGCTGGTAAAGTAGAAGTTGTTCCAGAAAAATTAATGGATTGTGTAACAGGTGTAAGTGGTTCAGGTCCTGCTTTTGTATTTATGTTTATTGAAGCAATGGCAGATGCTGCCGTTCGTTGCGGAATGCCTCGCTGTCAAGCTTATACTTATGCTGCTCAGACAGTTTATGGTTCAGCAGGTATGGTTTTAGAAACAGGAAAACATCCTGCAGTTCTTAAAGATATGGTTTGTTCACCAGCCGGAACAACAATCGAAGGTGTTGCAGCTTTAGAAAAAGATGGTCTTAGAGATGCCGTTATTGATGCCGTAACAGCCGCTTACAACAAATCAGTTTCATTGGGTAAATAAAGTATAATCCCAGTTATCTTTATTATATCATAAAAAAACTTTATAATATTAATATGTTAATGAACACAAATAAAACAATATTTTCTTTTGAAATCTTTCCTCCAAAAAAAAATATGCCTATTGAAACAATCTTTAGTACTTTAGATGAACTTAAAGATTTGCGACCTGATTTTATTTCCGTTACTTTTGGTGCAGGTGGTAGTGAAAATTGTGACAATGCCCTTGCTATTGCAAAACGTATTAAAGATGAATGCAAAGTAGAATCTGTTATTCACATGCCAGCCATAAACATGACAAAAGCTGATGCAAAATACTGTCTCGAACAGTTTCAAACTGCAGGTATAGAAAATATCCTTGCTCTTAGAGGCGACAGAGTAGAAGGAAAAGAACCTTGCAGCGACTTCCCCCATGCCAGCGACTTAATAGAATTTATTTCTGCTTTTGATAAACTTCGCACCGATGGCAAAAAATTCCATATTTTTGGTGCCTGCTACCCAGAACTTCATCCCCAATCAGATTCTGTTTATTCCGATATAGATAATCTTAAAAAGAAAGTTGATGCTGGAGCTACACATCTTTTGTCTCAGCTCTTCTTTGATAATGAAAAATTCTTCCGTTTTCAGGAACGCTGTCAGATTAAAGGTATAAATGTTCCAATTGAAGCTGGAATCATGCCTGCTACAAATAAAAAATCAATTGAACGCATGGTAAGCATGACAAACGCTCAGCTTCCAAAAAAGTTCACAGATATGATGGAACGTTACGGTGAGCATCCAGATGCAATTAGAGATGCAGGTATTGCTTATGCTATCGACCAGATTGTTGACCTGGTAACTCACGGTGTTCAGGGCATTCATTTATACACAATGAATAATCCTCATGTAGCAAGAAAAATTTACGAAGCAACAAAGAGCTTATTTGAAGTTCCACCATTAGTAAAATAAACTTCATTTCCAGCTTAATTCATAGGCTTTGATATAAATTTCTTGACAATCCCCCTTAAAGTGTGTATATCTAATATATACACTTCAAGGGGGATATATGTATTCACTCAAAATTGAAAATCTTTCTAAAACATATCCAAAATTCAAACTGGATAATGTTAGTTTCTTTCTAGAACCTGGCTATATTATGGGCTTTATTGGTCGTAATGGTGCTGGTAAAACAACAACTCTTAAATCAATGTTAAAATTTGTTCATCCTGATTCAGGAAAAGTGGAAATCAATGGTTATGATATTGAAAAAGAAGAATTCGCCGTAAAAAATTCCATTGGTTTTGTTTCTGGCCTTGACGGTTTTTATAACTCAAAAAAAATAAAAACAGTAACAGATGTTACAAAAAAGTTTTTTCCAAACTGGGACGATGAACTTTATCACAATCTTTTACAGAAGTTTAATCTTGATGAAACAAAACTGATAAAATCTCTTTCTGCCGGTATGAAAGTAAAATATCAGATTGCACTTGCCATGAGCCATGATGCAAAACTTTTAATTCTAGATGAACCAACTTCCGGATTAGATCCAGTAAGCCGTGATGAATTGGTTGTTCTTTTTCAAGATTATGTTGCAGATGGTGAACATTCTATTTTATTTTCAACCCATGTTACTTCAGATTTAGACAAATGTGCTGATTACGTAACTTACATTAAACAAGGAAAAATTATTGAAAGTTCTGACATTGTAAGTTTTAAAGAAAAATATCTTTTGGTCTCTGGCAAAACTGATGATTTAACAGATGCATTAAAAGAAAAAATAATTGGTTTCCATGCTCACAATTTTGGTTTCGAAGGCATGATTCTTGCATCAGATAAAGAATCCTTCCAAAATTGCGAAATAGTAAAACCAAATCTTGAAGATATTATGATTCATTGTGAACGCTAACAGGAGGTGTAATATATGAAACAGTTTTTAAATAAAGAATTTAAGCTTTGTCTTGCACCAATTAATTATGTATATATGAGTTTTGCAATAATGACATTAATTCCAGCATATCCTCGTTATGTACCATTCTATTTTTTCTGTGTCAGCATTCTGCACTTGTTCAACAATGCCATGCTGAATAAAGACCTTGAATACTCTATGATTTTGCCAATCCTTAAAAAGGATATTGTAAAATCTCGTTGTCTTTTAGTAGCAGTTTATGAACTGATTTGTACTTTATTATCTATTCCTTTTTCCTACCTTTTTACATTGATTATGCCAACTGGTAATGATGCCGGAATTGAAGGTAACGTGGCTTTCTATGGCCTTGTTTTGATTCTTTTTTCCGTTTTCAATTTCATATTCTTTACAAGCTACTATAAAAAAGCATATAAAACAGGAGTTTCATTTGTCAAAGCAACAATAGCCTTTTGGATTATATTTATGATATTAGAATTTCCAATCTGGACAAAAAATGTTTTCAACATTCCTTTCTTTTTGATGTTAGACAGCACAGATTTTGCCTGCCAGATTCGTCAGCTTCCACTTTTAGCTGCAGGAATAATAATTTATTTTTTAGGCTGGCTTGTAACTTATAAAATGTCAGCTAAACGCTTTGAAAAAGTAGACTTGTAATTTTTATGGATATAGTTCTAAACCAGGCTTCAGACATTCCAATCTATTCTCAAATCTATAATCAGATTAGTTCTCAGATTATGAATGGAACACTGCAGCCTGGAACTAAGTTACCTGGCATTCGTCAGGTAGCAAATGAATTAAGAATTTCTGTCATTCCAGTAAAAATGGCCTGGGAAGAATTAGATAAAAATGGATTTATAAAAACTGTTACTGGCAGTGGTACCTTTGTTAATAATCTTCCATCCCAGGAAATTGAATCAAAGTTAAATGAAAAAGCCGAAACCCTTGTTCTTAAAACCTGCAAAGAGGCCAAAGAATCAGGAATTTCGGCTGATACTTTAATCGATTTAATTAGAAAACTCTACTAAATCTTATTTAACCAAAGTTACATTGAAACAAATATAAGAGTTACCAGGAATTCCTGCCTGTGGAATACCATATGCACCATAAGCTAACTCTGGTGGAATAACCATCTTTCTTGTTTCACCAATTTTCATTTCTGCAACCATTTCATCAAAACCAGGAATCATATCTCCGGCACCAACATTAAATTCAAGTGGTTCGTGTCCCTGTGGATGGAATTTTTGAGAAGCATCAAATACTTGTCCGTCTGGAAGATATCCAACATATTCACAAGTTACTTTTTTTCCTTTACCAATTACAGAACCCTTTCCTTCTTCCATAATCTGGTAATAAACACCACTTGCAGATTTTGTACAGCCTTCAATTAATTTTTTCCAAGCTGCTTCTTTTTTTGCCTTTGATTTTGCTTCTACTTCTGCATTCAATCTGTCAAAATCAGCCTGTGTAGCAGTGAATTTTTCAGCATCTGCACCCTGACGAATAATTTTTACAGATTTAATAACATCATTTGTTTTCATTTTATTTACAATTTCCTGCCCAGTTACAACTTCACCAAAAATTGTATGTTTTCCTGTAAGCCATTCTGTTGGAACAATTGTAATAAAGAACTGACTTCCATTTGTATTTGCACCAGAGTTTGCCATAGCAAGTTTTCCTGGAACATCAAATTTCAAATCATCAACAAATTCATCTGCAAATTGATATCCTGGACCACCAGTACCATTTCCAGCAGGATCACCACCCTGAATCATAAAGTTCTGGTTATCACCATTTGCAATACTGATTACACGATGAAATTTTAAACCATCATAAAAAAGTTTTCCTTTTGCAGCATCCAATGTACCTTCTGCAAGACCAACAAAGTTTGTTACTGTTAAAGGTGTTTTGTCATAATACAATTTCAAACAAATTTCACCTTTACTAGTATCCATAATTGCAAAGATACCTTCTTTACCTTCAATAGCTTTCATTGCTTTACTCCCAGGATTACATGCGATACTTGAAAGAACAAATAATCCGAACATTAATCCAATAATAATTTTTTTCATTTTTCTCACTTTTAATTCCTTAGAATTGTTTTAAAAACCATTCATGAACAGCATTCATTCTTGCTACCATGGAATCAGTTACAAGATTCTTAATGCCGGGAACCTTGTTTGCATTTACATCTGTACTTAAATAAAGCAAAATGCTATCTCCACAATCAATTACAAGAACATTAATTTTAAGCTGACCTTTATTTATTCCAGTTATTGGACCAACACCAATTGAATCTGTGTTGTTGAACACTGCATACATCATGTCTGCTTTTTGGCTATATTCCAATTTATATCTTGTAATACCAAAGCTGGCATCATCCTGCAAACAATAAATCACTTTTCCATCTGCACTGCCTTCAATATTATCTGCAATTGCAGTTTTACTATCTGGACTTGAAATAGTATATGCCTTTTTATACAAAGTCTTATACTTTTTACGAGTATTAGAATAGTAAGTCATTCCCTGCATCTTAGAAATAGAACGCAATACTCTGGAAACATCATTCATATCTATTACATCATCAGAAGAATTACTTTGTTTTTTAAGTTCATCTTTTGAAACATAATATAGACCTTCAAAAACAAATGGAAAATCTTTATTACCTTTTATAATACGATTTCCATTTATTTTTGAATCATAAACTGTACTTGGAAGAAGGACATAATCATCTTTTCCTTCTTCATGAATTATTTCAACCTGACCATCTTTTAAAAGTTGATCTAAATACTTTGCTGGAACAAGCTTTTTTACATCATTTGTCTGTGAAAAAACATTCACTCCAGCTGCAATTAAAATTGCTGAACAAATTATGCTTTTGAATAATTTCATTTTCCTTTTACCTCTAGCGAATACCTTTATATAAAACTCTTACCTGTTTATATAAACCATCACCTTCGCTTTTGGTTTCAACATCTGGAATATCATTTAAAGTTGTATGAATTAATCTTCGTTCAAACGGATTCATTGGTTCAAGAAGAATAGAATTTTTTGAAGAGCGAACTTTGTCAGCTGTTGTATAAGCAAGACGAACTAAAGATTCTTCTCTGCGAATTCTATAATTTTCTGTATCAAGAATAACTCTTACTTCTTCATGGCCAAGACGTCCTGCATAAATATTTGCAAGAAGTTGAAGTGCATCAAGGTTCTTTCCTTTACGTCCAATAAGGATAGAAGAATTATTTGAATCAAGTTTAATTCCAAGCTTCTTATCTTCTCTGTATGAAACAGATACTTTTACGGTATATCCCATTTTTTCAATAACAGCAGTAATGAATTCTATCAATTTCTGTTCAAATTCATCCTGTGGAAGAGGATTTGCAACCATTCTTGTAAAATTTTCTTCGTGATCTTTATTTTCTCTATGGAATGATGTTTTTTCGTTATCTAATGTGTGAACCTTAATTTTTACATAACCTTTTTTAAACAAAGAGTTTTTCTGTGTTTCAAGAATTTCAACATCAAATTGATCTCTTTCAAGATTTAATTCGTTTGCAGCCAACTCTATGGCTTCTTTTTCTGTTTTTCCTTCAAATTCGTATGTCATTTTCTTACCTCGTAAAATTATTTCTTTTTACCACTTTTTGCAGGAACTGCTTTTTTGTTTGCCATTTCGCTTCTTTTTTCTTTCATTATTTTATTAATAATAATCTGCTGTACAATCTGTAAAATGTTACTTGTAAGCCAGTAAAGTAAAAGTCCAGATGGAGCATTATAGAAAATAAAGAAGAATAACAATGGCATACCGTATGTCATAAACTTCATTGAAGCGGCATTCTGTCCACCCATTCCCGAATTCTGTGTTATTTTTCCTGAAAGAAGCTGTGTTGCTACATAAATTACAGGAAGAATACGGATATGACTTACACCGAGGAATGTGGAAATAACAGGAATATCTTTTTTCAAAGCATAAACACTATCACCTGTTGAAAGATCTGGAATCCATCCTTTGATAAAGCTTGCACCACGGAATTCAAAGTAATTATTAAAAAGATTATACATAGCAAACAGGATGAGGAACTGGAAAATCAAAGGAAGACATCCACTTGCCGGATTATAATGAGCTTCCTGATATATTTTTGCCATTTCAGCCTGCTGTTTCTGCTGATCATTTGCATATTTTTTCTGAATTGCCTGAATTTTTGGCTGCAATTCCTGCATTTTAAGAGTTCCCAAAGACTGTTTCTTTGAAAGTGGGAACAAAATAATCTTAAGAATGAGAGTAAGAAGTATGATACAAACACCCCAGTTTTTGAAAGGAATGTGTAATATTTCAAGACACCATTTTAAGATTGTTTCCAGCCAACTAAGCCAACCAGATGACTGTAAGCTTTCAGAAAGTTTATAACCAGAAAGTCTCCAGTAATTGTTATCTGATACATTATAAATCTGAAGATCTTTTTCATTTCTTGGACCAAAATACATAAAATATGTATCCTGAACATCTTTTCCAACAAATGCTTTTCTTTCAATCATTGCCTGTGCATTTGCATAATCATCAATTTCAATTTTTGTAGAATATGCGGCATTTTTAATTATGGTACTGTCGGCAGGTACAATTAATTCAATAAAGTATTTACTTGCAATACCACCCCACATAATATCTTTATCCCAATGTTTAAATGCACCATCTGTAAGAATCGGCTTCTTTGCTTTTTTACCGTTAAATGCAATAAACTGACGGTTTTCATATTTGTTCTGTTTGCGATTAAAATGTGGACCAATCTGAGGTGAAGTACGAATTGTATAAGCTACACCATTTGAATCAAGACCTGAGCCTGATTCATCGTGAATAAGTACATCTAATCTAAACATATACTCATCTGGTGTGAATGTATATTTTTTACCAAATGTTACTTTTCTGTTATTTACTATTACATCTTTTGTAAACAAATATGTGTAATCATCAATTTTCTTAATGTCAAAAATACCATTAATAATATTGTTTTCTGCTGTTCCTAAAGAAATAGCACAAGTTCTGTTTACATCTGTAATATTATCTGAAAGCTGAACTCCTTTTCCTGTTTCATAATCCTTATGAGTTTCAGGATCCAAAGTATAACTGATAATATCAGCACCTTTATTTGTAATTACAATTTCTGCTTTATTTGTTTTGATTGTAATTTTTTCTTCCTGTTTTACTTCTTCAATTTCAGCAACCTGCTCTGTTCCAAGTACAGCAGAAAGATCTTCTACTTTGTTTGTTGTATTTTCTGATTTTTGTGCTTCAACAGTTTGCTGTGCAGAAGCCTCCTGCTTTACGGCTTTTGGAGTAAAGAAAATACCACTTACTACAATTACCAATATGGACAATACAATTGCCCAGACAGTGTTCTTATCCATTTTTTTCTCCCATTTTTAGATATTTCATGGAACTGGATCGTATCCACCTTCATGAAAAGGATTGCATTTTAATATTCGTTTAATTGAGAGAAAAAGGCCCTTTACTGGTCCATATTTTTTTATTGCTTCTAAAGCGTAGGCAGAACAACTAGGTGTGAATCTGCAACAAGATCTATGCAAAGGAGAAATACAAATTTGGTAAGCGCGAATAAGAAAGCAGAAAAATTTTATAAAAAAAGTTTTGATTATAAAAACTATCTTTTTAAAAATAATTTTATCCTCACTCATTCCCGGAACTACTAGTTTTCGTTGAGTAATCCAGCTTTTTTAAACAATAAACGAATTTGATCACATCGCGAGTGGAACGAATCATTTCCCGGATAAATTAGAATTAAAAAATCATAACCGGTGTTCAGATGTGATTTTAAAATACGATAGACTTCACGGCTGTATCTTTTTGATAAGTTCCTTTCAACTGCGTTACCGTATCCGCGAATTAAAGGAAAACCTACTCGGTTAAAACCCAGGTTATTTTCAGAGAAGAATAATTTAGCCCCAGGAATACTTATCTTTTTTCCTTCTTTAAACAGCTTTTTAAAATCAGCGGGATTTTTTATTCGTTCTTCACGCTTAAAAAATCCCGTTTTAGCTAAGTCTGTTTCCATCCCTAATTATTAGTACTTTTTGTGTTCGTCAGCTACTGATAATTTTGCACGACCCTTAGCTCTTCTTCTAGCGAGAATTTTGCGTCCGCCTTTTGTTGCCATACGAGCTCTGAATCCGAATTTTCTATTGCGTTTTACTTTACTTGGTTGATATGTACGTTTCATGTACGTGCTCCTTATATATTTAATCTAAAGATTTCAAAATAGAATAGTAAGAAAATATATCATGTATTTAAAGAATTGGTCAACCTTGTTCACCTGATTCTTTCATACTTTGTTTCATGTCTTCAAATATTTTATTTAGTTCCGGTGGTAATTTTGACTCTGTGGAAATACCATTTAAAGTATCTTCCTCTGCTGTTTTTTGTGAAAGAAAATTTAATTTTTTTTCATCCTCTTCCCATTTTTTTGAAAAATCATTTTTTGCCTTTTCCAAAGTATCTTCATAGCTTTCACTTAAATTAACATTTGTTCCGGCAATTCTAAACGCCAGTGTGTTAATAGTTAAATCTGGAAGAGCCATTTTTAGGCCACGCAAAATAAATTTCTGATAAACTTTAAGATACTGTATCCAGCCAGAATGATCTGTTTCTACAAGGAGTACTCCGTTTTTCAAATTAATTACCCTTGTATTTGAGGCAAGTCTTTCTCCTATAGGAATACGTTTTTCATCATCTTCATCATCATGGGAAGTACGGATTTTTGAAACAACATTTCGCCACACATTAATTACTTTTGATTCAGAAGTTGTATTTAATCTGGTAACAAAATCGAACATATTTTTTGTATCAATTACTTCTTTCAAACCATTCACCACCTTTTATATTATACACTTTTGTTGTGTCCTTCATATACCGTTCATAAGGTTCTCCTGGCAAGAAAGTACAAAAAAGTTGTTCGTATTCAGGCAGAAGAGAATTTATTTTTGCTCTTTTGTCCGGATCTAATTCTAGCAAAACATCATCCATTAATAATACAGGTTTTAATCCAGTAACCCGGGTATAATAAATAGATTGAGCAATACGAAGAATTAACGATAAAAGGCGGCGCTGACCTGTAGATGCAGTTGGCACAAACAAAACCTTATCTTTTATAAAATTTATTTTATCTCTATGAGGACCAGACATACTTGTTTCAAAACGTTTATCTAGTTCCTGACGAGAAAGAAGTAAATTTATAATATCCTGGGAAGCAGGAAAATTTTTTTCCGTTATGATTTTATTATCAGCTGTTAGTTTTTCTGTTATTATTTCTTTCCATGAAGGTTCATAAACAATTTTTACACCTTCAATTCCTGTTACTTCATAAAAAATTTTTCCAAAAATTTCATTAAATTGAAAAATTGCTTTTTTTCTTTTTTCTTGAATTATTAAACCATAGTAAGCTAGTTGAGAATCAAAAGTTTCTAACAAATCATATTGATGATTTTTTAAAATCAAATTTCTACTCTTTAATATTTTTTTATAATTTCTTATATCATCAATATATAAATTATCATAAAGAGTAAGAGACTGATCTATAAAAAAACGACGACATTCTGGTTCTCCAATAGCAAATTTCATATCATCATGACAAAACAAAATACATGGAATTGTATTTATTAATTCTTTTCTGTCTTGAATACGTTTTCCATTCTTATCAATTCGCTTTTTTCCATTTTCAAAAACCAGAGTGATTTTTTGCATATCATCATCTGATTTTTTAAACATGGAATTTACACTAAAGGCTTTTTCACCATTTTTTATAATTTGAGATTCATTGTGAGTTCTAAAAGATGTTCCGTAGGCTGAATAATAAAGTGATTCAAGAAGATTGCTTTTTCCCTGACCATTTTCACCAACAAAATAGACCTCTCTAGAAGAAAGGTCTATTGTATCATTCTTAAGATTACGGAAATTATAAAATGTCTGATATAAAAACATTAGTAATTCATTGGCATAATTACATGAATGTAATCACCAGCAGGTTCAGAACGCATAATTACAGCTTTTGTAATATTAGCTTCTTCATCATTTTGATTTTCTGAAACATTAAAATCAAATACTACATTTTCTGAATCAATTACTTTTAAAGGTTCTGTAACATATGTAAAATTCAAAGCCATTGAAATACTTTGACCATCATATCTACAAGGAATTTCTTCATCAGCATTACCAAGATCAGATTCTGGAGAAATAAGTTTTAACACACCAGAAGAAATCTTAAATATAATTCTACTTACTTTTTTATCAACCATGATAGTTGTACGTTTTAAAGCAGCATCTAAATCAGCTTTATTTACCATAATTGATTGTGAAAGATTTTCTGGAATAACTTTCTGATAATTAGGGAACTGTCCATCAATTAAAACTGAACTGAATTCAATATTTCCAAATTTAACAAAAATAGATTTATCAATTACTGAAATCTGGATATTTCCTTCATCAGAAGCATTTTTAAGAACACAACCAAGAATTTTTGTTGGAATAATTGCAGGTTGGAAATCTGGAACATTAAAACCTGTTTTATTTACACAAGAAAGACGACGACCATCTGTAGCAACCATTGTTAAAGTATCTCCATTTTTTACAAAGTAAACACCAGTCATAAAATATCTGTTTTTATCTTCAGATACTGCAAAAATTGTCTGTTTAATCATCTCTTTAAATTCTTTTGCAGGTAATTCAAAGAAAGGAAGATTTTCAGATGTTCCAATTTCTGGAAATTTATCTCCAGCCTGACTCTTAAGCTGGAATTTTACTCTTTTAGAAATAGGTTTAATTGTTACACCAATATCCTCTTGAATAAACTCAATTTCACCAGAAGGCAAAGAAGAAAGAATACTCATAAACTTATCACAGAAAATTGTTGTTCTTCCTTCTTCCTGAATATCTACAGGAATCATGGTTGTAAATTTTACAGTTGAATCCGTTGCTTTAATAATTAAAGTGTTATTTTCAGCTATAACAAGAATATTTGAAAGAATAGAAACAGGACTTTTATTTGTAATAACTTCCTGTGCAATTGAAATTTCTTTAATCATTGCATCTCTATCAAATGTAAATTTCATTTATATCCCCCATTTTCTTATGTTTTATTTATTATAAATTTTTTAAATTTAATAATAATAATAATAAGTGCTGTGAATTTTGTGTATAACTAGTTTAATTCTTTATACTAAATAGAATTAAAATGTTTATAACCCTATGATTTGAATTCACTTTTTATACACTTATTCACATTTTACTCAATTATTGTAATTTTATCCACAAATTTAGATTACTTATTCACTTTAAATTAACGAGTGTTATTTATGCTCTTTTATTTCCCTTATATAAAGTTGAATTTTATTATTAAGTGAAGGATCTATTTTTATAAGATCTTTTACTTTTTCATAAGCATGCATCATTGTTGTGTGATCTTTTCCACCAAATTCATTTCCAAGTTCCATAAATGAAATTTCTGTAATTTCTCTTGCTATGTAGATTGCAATTTGTCTTGGAATTACAAATTTTTTATCACGTTTCTTGCTTTTTAAATCACTTACAGAAACCTGATAATTATCTGCAATTACTTTTTGAATTATATCGATTGAAATATTTTCAATGGAGTTAGCTGTTATTAAATCTTTTAATTGATTTTTAACAGTATCTAAATCTGGAGAGCCACCAAAAAGTTCAATATATCCAAGGACTTTATTTAATGCAGCTTCAAGTTCCCGGACATTTGTTTCAACATTTTTGGCAATGAATTCAATAATTTCCGGATTAAGTTCTTTTTCTTTTAATTGTAATTTTTTTTGTAAAATAGCAATTCGTGTTTCATAATTAGGAGGCTGTAAATCAATAGACAAACCATTAGAAAGTCTGCTGACTAATCTATTTGCCATTTTTTGAATTTCTCTTATAGGACGGTCACAAGTAAATACCATTTGAGCATTTTTATCTGAAAGAGCATTAAAAGTATAAAATAACTCTTCCTGAGTAGCTTCTTTACCACTTAAAAAATGAATATCATCAAGAAGAAGAACATCAAGATTTCTATATTTATTTTTGAAATCATTAGTTTTTTTAGAAGTTATTGATGAAGTAAATTCATTTGTAAAATTTTCAGCAGAAATATAACAGATTTTCAAATTTTCAGGATTATTCTGATAAATATAATTTCCTATAGCTTCCATAAGGTGAGTTTTACCAAGACCTGAACCACCATAAAAAAGAATTGGATTATATTTTTTACCTGGTTTTTGAGCAACTGCAAGTGCTGCTTTATATGCATAATCACTATTTTCACCAGGAATAAAAGAATCAAAATTAAAATCTTCGTTTAAAAGAGGATGTTTTTTCTTTTTTTGATTAGTATCATTTTCATCTGTTTTTTCATTTTGAGTTTCAATTGTTTGTGATTTAAATATTTTAATATCTTCATCATCATCAGATTCTGGAGAAATATTTATTTCATTTTTTACAACAATAACATTTAAAACAATATTTTCTTGTCCTGTAATTTCACGAATTTTGTTTTGAATAATTGTTATATATCCATTTTTTTTCATGTTAAAAGACAAAAATTCTGTTTTTACAGAGGCTGTGATTGTATCAATTGTGTCTTCTACATAATCAAGATTAAACCAGAGAAGAAATGTATCTTCATCATTTTTTGCTATATATTCTTTGTGAAGCTCATTCATTGCATATTCAAAAGCTTCCTGATAAATGTGTCCTGCCATGGGATTTATTATCCTAGACTTCTTAAAAAATCGCAAGACTAACGATAGTGTGTTTTAATTGAAATTTTCTTTATTATAGGATAAAATTGTATATTCCTATCTGTATAAGCTTTTATCTTTTTAGAATTCAAGGGGAAAGGATTCTAAATTAAAAGTAAAAGTTTTATTAGTTTTGAAATAAATAAACATAATTAAGGATATAGCGATGTCAGCAGAAGAAGAAAAAAAGAGTTATGGTGCTGAAAATATTCAGGTATTAAAAGGACTTGAAGCAGTTAGAAAACGCCCTGGTATGTATATCGGTTCAACTGGTCCTAAAGGTCTTCATCACCTTGTTTATGAAACTGTAGATAACTCTATTGATGAAGCAATGGCAGGATTTTGTGACAATATTGTTATTGCTTTGGAAAAAGATGATGTGGTACGTGTTGATGATAATGGACGAGGTATTCCAGTAGATATTCATCCAACTGAAAAAATTAGTGCTTTGGAACTTGTACTTACTCGTCTTCATGCTGGTGGTAAATTTGATAAAGGTTCATATAAGGTTTCTGGTGGTTTGCATGGTGTAGGTGTTTCTTGTGTAAATGCTCTTTCAGACTGGCTGGAAGCTACTGTAAAAAGAGATGGACATATTTATCGTCAGACATATGCAAGAGGAATTCCAAAGTCAAAAGTTGAAGTAATTGGCGATACAGATGAACATGGAACTTCAATCAGATGGAAAGCTGATAAATCTATTTTTACAGTAACCACAACTTACGATTGGGATGTACTTATTCAGCGTCTTAAAGAGCTTGCGTTCTTAAACAGTGGTATTGTTATTACTTTTAGAGATGAACGACTGGAAAATCCAAAAGAAGAAGTTCTTAAATATGAAGGTGGAATTGTTCACTATGTAAAAGAATTGAATTCAAAAGCTAAGCTTACATATCCAGAAGAACCAATTTATATTACTGGTGAAAGAGATGATGTAATTACAGAACTTGCTTTTCAGTATAACGAAACATATTCAGAAAATATTCACACTTATGTAAATGATATTAGAACAGGTGATGGTGGTACTCATCTTGATGGTTTCCGTTCTGCACTTCTTTCTGTACTTTCTAAAGCCCTTGATAGCAATGAAAAACTTAAGAAAAAAATGCCTAAAAAAGATGGCAAACTTGACCCAAAAGAAGATCCATATGAAAAACTTAATGGAGATGATGTTCGTGCTGGTTTAGTTGCTGTTCTTTCAATGAAGGTTCCTGAACCAGAATTTGTTGGTCAGACAAAAGATAAGCTTGGAAATCCAGAAGTAAGAGGAATTGTAGATTCACTTGTAAAGGATAAGCTTACTGTTTTCTTTGAACAGAATCCTCAGGTTTTGGAAAAAGTTCTTGAAAAATCTATTGGAGAAGCAACAGCCAGAATTGCAGCTCGTAAAGCAAAAGAAGCTTCACGTAAAAAATCTGGTATTGCTGGTTTTAGAAAACCTGAAAAACTTTCAGATTGTTCAATCAAAGATGATCCTTCTAGATGCGAAGTTTATATTGTCGAAGGAGATTCTGCAGGTGGTTCTGCTAAAAAAGGACGAGATTCTCAGACACAGGCAATTCTTCCTCTTTGGGGAAAAATGCTTAATGTAGAAAAGGTTGCTGCTGATAAAGTTATTGGAAACGATAAACTTGAACCAGTAATCAATACATTAGGTGCAGGTTTTGGAAAAGATTTTAATATTGAAAAACTTCGTTATGACAAAATCATTATTATGGCCGATGCCGATGTTGATGGTTCTCATATTCGTACTTTGTTGCTGACTTTCTTTTTCCGCTATATGCCACAGCTTATTACAGATGGACATGTATATTTAGCTATGCCTCCATTATTCAAAGTTCAGCTTGGAAAGAAAGAACCAGTTTATTGTTATTCAGATGCAGAACGAGATGCAGCTTTAGAAGCTTTAGGAGATCAAAGAGATAAGGCTGATGTTCAAAGATATAAAGGTCTTGGTGAAATGGATGGTGACCAGCTTTGGGAAACAACTATGGATCCTGCACGTAGAAAGATGCGTGTTGTAACAATTCCTGATGCAGAGGCAGCAGATAGAATTTTTACAGTTTGTATGGGTGAAGAAGTAGAACCTCGCCGTGAATTTATTGAATCTAATTCAAGTTATGCAAATCTTGATATTTAGTATTAAATAACTATCAATAGTTAGTTTTAGAGGAATTAGAAAATGCTAGAAGAATATAAAACAGAAGCTGGTGGAACCGTAATTAAAATTCCAATTGAAGATGAAGTTAAACAGGCTTACATTGACTATTCAATGTCAGTTATTGTTCAGCGTGCTCTTCCAGATGTTCGTGATGGTCTTAAACCGGTTCATCGTCGAATCATGTATGCAATGGACACACTCCATCTTGCAAGTGGCGGCAAAACAAAAAAATGTGCCACTATTGTTGGTGAAGTACTTGGTCATTATCATCCACATGGTGATGCTTCTGTTTATGATGCTCTTGTTCGTCTTGGACAGGACTTTGCTCAGAGATATACAACAGTAACTCCACAGGGAAACTTTGGTACTATTGCTGGTGACCCTGCTGCGGCTTATCGTTATACCGAAGCTAAAATGTCTAAAATCACAGAAGAAATGGTTGCAGACATTAATAAAAATACAGTTGATATGGTTGCCAACTTTGACGACACTACAACTGAACCTGCTGTTCTTCCTGGTGCATTCCCATTCCTTCTTTGTAACGGTACAACAGGTATTGCTGTAGGTATGGCTACAAATATGCCAACTCATAACTTAAGGGAAGTAGCTTCTGCAATTGGTGCATATATTGATAATCCTGATATTACAATTGATGAACTAATGCAACATATTAAAGGACCGGATTTTCCTACTGGTGGTATTATTTATGGTACTGCAGGAATTAGAAAGGCATATACAACTGGTCGAGGAAAGATTACAATCCGTTCAAAATTTACTATTGAAACAGATAAAAAGGGACGTGAAAAAATTGTATTTACAGAAGTTCCTTATGGTGTAAATACAACAACAATTATTAAAAAAATTAATGAACTTAAAGAAAATAAAGTTATAGAAGGAATTGTTGATGCCAATGATGAAACTTCGGATCGTGTTGGTATGCGTCTTGTAGTTGAACTTAAAAAAGGTGCAATTACAAAAATAGTTCTTAATCAACTTTTCTCAAAAACAGATTTGCAGGCTAACTTTGGTGTTATTAATCTTGCTTTGGTACCACAGGAAAAGGATGGAGAACCTCGTTATAACGAACCAGGATATCTTACACTTCCACAGACATATTTAAAGCCTGAAATTCTTACACTTAAACAGCTTATTGCTCATTTTGTAAAACATCGTGATGAAGTAATTACTCGCCGTACAATTTATGATTTGAAAGTTGCAAAACACAGAATGCATATTTTGGAAGCTTTAATTACAGCAATCAATAATATTGATGAAGTTATTAAAATTATAAAAGAAAGTCGTGATACAGAATCTGCTAAATTAGCATTGGCTAAAAGATTTGGTTTTGATGAAGAACAGACTCAGGCCATTGTTGATATGCAGTTGAAGAGACTTACACATCTGCAGATTGAAGATTTACAGAAAGAAATTAAAGAGCTTCAGGCTTGGATTGATTATCTTCAGGATCTTCTTGATCATCACGAAAAAATCTTACAGCTCATTAAAGATGATACAAATAAGCTGGCAGAAAAATATGGTGATAATCGTCGCACAGATATTATTCATAATGAAATTGAAGCCATTAATGTTGAAGATATGATTAAGGAAGAAGACGTTGTTGTCATGATTTCTAAACTTGGTTATATCAAACGAGTTTCTGTTACTAAATATAAAAAGCAGGGTAGGGGTGGTACAGGAAGTAATAGTACTACACTTATTGAAAACGATTATATTAATCAGTTGTTTATTGGTTCAACAAAAGAAATGTTGTTGTTCATAACAAATGCAGGTAAAGCATACTGGCTTAAGATTCATGAAATTCCAGAAGCTGAAAAAAATAGTCGAGGTTCAAACATCAAAGGTATTTTACAGGTTGGACCAGATGAAGAAATTACAACAATTGTTTCGCTTAAAGAATTCTCTGATGATCAGTATCTGTTTATGACAACTGCAAAAGGTGTTGTAAAGAAGGTTAAGACTTCAGAATTTACAAATGCAAAAACACGTGGAATTATTGGAATTAAACTTAACGATGGAGACAAACTGATTAGTGCCGTTAAGACATCTGGAAGCTCTGAAGTAATGATGGTTTCTCGTTGTGGTAAGGCATTAAGAATTAACGAAGATACAGTAAGAACAATGGGAAGAGCAAGCTGCGGAATTAAAGGAATGAAGCTTGCAGAAGGTGATGAAATTGCTGCTGCTGTAGAAGTTAAGGAAGATTCTAATATTATACTTCTTACAGAAAAAGGATATGGAAAAAGAATTTCTTTTGAACTTTTCTCAACTCATGGAAGAGGAACTGGTGGTCAGAGAATCTTTGGAAATACTGATGGTAAAGGTGAAATTATTGGAGCTCTTGATGTTAAAGATAAAGATGAAGTTGTTTGTATGACCAGTCAGGGAAAAACTTTAAGATTTAAGGCATCAGAAATTAAAGAACAGGGTCAAGGAGCTTCTGGAGTAAAGATGGTTAAGGTTACTGAACCAGATTACTTAGTTGGAATTGACAAAGTTCAGGATAAAGATGATGAAAATTAATCTAATTCCTTATATTATAAGGAATTAGAGAATATAAATTACTATTTTTAACAGATTACAGTTTTATTTTAAGTTGACAAATTATTTTATTTAATAAATAATAGTTTTTGGGTAAAACTAGATTTAAAAATAGTTTAGGGAAAGAAAACATCAGGCAAGGCTGGTCGACAATGCGATCAGCCTTTTTTAATTTAAAAGTGTTTGTTCATAAATCAAAGAAGTTATCCACAATTTATTCACAAATGTGGATAAGTACAAAAATAGAAATCCACATTTGTCACAAGTTATCCACAATAATTTTAATTCCAATAATAATAAATTTTTCTAATGTTTCACGTGAAACGGCATCTTTTATGATAAAGAAAAAGTAGCTTTGTTTCACGTGAAATTTTAAAAAAGTATTTCATAATATAAATGTGTTGAATTATAAAAATATTTTTAAGAAAGATAATATTTGAGTTCAAAGAAATTATTTTAATAAAAAGGTGTTTCACGTGAAACTCTATCGTTCAAAAAAATATGAATAAATAGATAAGGTTATAAAAGCATAATGTTTCACATGAAACATTTAATTCAATTTTTTTATTGTTATGTTTCACGTGAAACTGGACTTATATTATAAAAATGTTCCACGAGAAACAATTCTAATTTATTTGAAGTTGGACTTCTATAATTAATAGCACGAATGTTTCACGTGAAACCATATCGTTCAAAATAATAAGAATAAATAGAAAAGGTTATAAATATAAAATGTTTCACATGAAACATTTAATTCAATTTTTTATATTGTTATGTTTCACGTGAAACTGGACTTATAATATAAAAATGTTCCACGTGAAACAATTCTAATTTATTTGAAGTTAGACTTCTATAATTAATAGCACGAATGTTTCACGTGAAACTCTATCGTTCAAAATAATAAGAATAAAAAGAAAAGGATAAAAA
>JAHAZJ010000105.1 GCA_018385315.1 Treponema sp.
TATTTCAAAAAAATGTCAGAAGAAACAGGAATGCCATATCAGAATATTATTAATTATTATCTTCTTGACTGTGTAAAAGAAAAGAAACATATGGAAGTGGCATTTGCAAAGTAGAAACACATAACACAATTTTCAAATGAAAGTAATAGTCTGTGCCTGCCTTGCCGGTGACAATTGCAAATATAATGGCGAAAACAACCTCAATCAGAAAATGATGGATTTTCTCAAGACTCACAAAATGATAAATGTCTGCCCTGAAGTTTTGGGCGGACTTCTAACACCGCGTCCTTCTGCAGAAATTGTAAACGGTCAGGTTATGAACACTGAAGGAAAGAACATCACAAAAGAATTTACCCATGGAAGAAAAAAGAATAATGAAAATGCAAAAGCAAAATGGGAAAGTGATTTGGAATTTGTTAGAGACTTTAATCTCAGCAAACAAAAACAGATAAATGCAAAGAGAATAATATTTAGATGATTTTATAGACGGTTCTCTTGGAGCGTAAAAACTGTAAAATGCGATCCCTTATATATACCTTTCTTGACATCTCAGAATTTTGTGTTAAATTCTAAACTATAAATGTTGGAGACCATTGAATTCACTTTATAAAAACCTGCCAAGGTTTTTATAAGGGTTATCTTTTAAAAAAGATAATTTGCATTTCTATCACCTTTGTAGAATGTGCACGTATGGTCTCCATAAGGAGAATCCATGAAACTTTTACAATGTGGTTACGGCCATATTGGAGAAATTCTTTTTAAAAATGAATTTGCTCCAATTGCTCGTGCTGTAAAGGGTGAGTTGTATACTTATGACCCTAATGTGGCTTCATGCCCTAACAAGGTTAATGATTTAAATAATCATTATGATGTTGCATTTGTTTGTGTCTCAACAGACAAATCCTCAGACGGTTCTGCTGACACAAGTATTGTTCTTGATGTCTGTAAGAAGATTAATGCAGAAGTTATTGTTATCAAATCAACAATTCCAGTCAACATCATCGAACAATTACCAGAAAATGCGCTTTTCTCTCCTGAGTTCTCAGGTACAACTCAGCATACAGGAAATCATAACTACCTGGTATTAGGAGGTAATCGTTCACTTTGCAACAAAGTTGCTGAATTATACAAGTCTATTCGTGATGGTTCGTTTAAGTTTTTCTTTACTGATATAAAAACAGCAATTGTTGCAAAATATGCTGAAAATTGTTATTTAGCTACCAAAGTCACTTTTTTTTGTGAAATCGCCGAAGTCTGCAAAAAAGTTGGAATTGAATATGAGGATGTAAGGAATATTCTGATTGAAGATAGCAGAATTAACTCGAGTCATACGTTCGTATATGAAGATCACCCTTATTATGATTCTCATTGTTTAAATAAAGACATACCGGCTTTTATTTCACAGTTCAATTCTCCATTGATAAAAGCCGTGGATGAAATCAACACAAATAGAAAAAGACAGATTACTTTGGATAACAAATAATGGAAAATATCAAAACAGATAATAAATTTTCAGCTAAAAAATGTCATTTACTTGGAATTTACAGTGCTTTATTTATTACAGGATTATTAACATCGAATATTCTTGGTTCAAAAATCATCCAGATATTTGGGTTACAGATGCCTTCTGCAACAATTGCGTATGCTCTTACATATTTAATGACTGATGTAGTAGGGGAATTGTACGGAAAAAAAGAGGCTGATCGCCTTGTATTTCTTGGATTCTGTAGTTTGATTGTAAGTACATTAATAATCAGGCTTGCTATAATACTTCCTTCTTCAAATGATTCGACGGCTTTTAATCAGATTTTTAATTCTACAACACGAATCATTTTTGGAAGTCTTGCAGGTTATATTGTAAGTCAAACAATTGATGTATTTATATTTCATAAGATCAGACAAATATCAGTAAAATATAAATTCATCAGAAATAATGTTAGTACAATAATAAGTCAGTTTTTTGATACAGTCGTGTTCAGTTTTGTTGCTTTTTATGGAGTTGTACCAAAAATAAGTCCCTTAATTTGGGGTGTATTTCTTGCAAAAGTCATTCTTGCTTTATCAGATACACCATTTTTCTATCTATTAACCAGAAAATCAACCTCCAAGGAAACTAAGACATATGCAAAGGATTCAGAATAAAATTGGAGTTATCATTGCAACATCATTAAACAGAATAGATCTCCTTTTTTCTCGTGCAGTAAAATCTGTTTTGGAACAAAACTATAAACCCGATTATCTTCTGATTGTTGATGACAATAGTGATGAAAAAATCAGTGAAGAAATAGAGAAAACCATTATTCTTCTTAAAGAAAAGGAAACTTTTACACAAGTATTCTATTCAAAAAACCTCCGTACTAAGGGAATGAGTGGGACAGGGGCCTGGAATACAGGATTTGATTTCTATAAATCAATTCTGAATGAATCAGATTATGTGGCAATTCTAGATGATGACGATAGTTGGGAACCTGAGTACTTAGAATTATGCGCATTCTGTATAGAGAATGAAAAACCTGATCAGATTATTGGTTTTATCAAAAGAACTGATTGTTATGAAGCCAATATTTTTACTTCTCAAGAACTATGTATAGAGAAGTTTCTTATGGGAAATCCTGGTGTTCAAGGTAGCAATATGTTCTTCAGATTATCAACCATTATTCAAAGTTGTGGGTTTGATGAGACACTGGCAAGTTGTACCGATAGAGACTTTATGTTGAACATCTTAATTAATTGTAAAAATCACAAAGTCAGTTTCTTGAATAAAGTTCTAGTAAATCATTTTGCAGCGCCTGGTTCAGTTACTTATGATCCTAAAAAAAAGATACCTGGTTTGGATAGTTTCTATAAGAAATATATTGATTACTATTCCTGGAACACTTTGAATGCAAGTCTCTGTAGAGCAGAAAAACTTTTTAATTATCCTAATGGTAACAATATAAGAAAACTTTGGAAGCTTGTACACGAGAAGGCTCAGAATAAAAAACTTGTGATTGGTGTTGCAGTTCATAATAGCAGAATCTCAATCAGAAAGGCCATTGAATCCATATTACAACAAAAAATGGTTAAACAGGAAATATGGATTTTTCTCTGTGATGATGATTCTTGTGATGATTGGAAAAATGAAATTAAGGATTATCTTGAAAATGAAAGAATTATTTACTGGAAGGTGAATTTTCATAATGTTTCTAAAGTGCGGAATTTTATTAGCGACTTTATAAAAACATACTATGGAAATATTTCCTTAATTGGAAGACTGGATTCTGATGATGAATTTGCATCGGACGATGTTCTTTTTAGAATTGAAAAGATTCATGAAGAAACACAAGCTGACTTCATAATCGCGGGGAATTATCTGAAACTTAATAATAAGATTTTGGGCAAAGTAAATAATCCTTCCAATTTGCTGCTAAATCATGATTATCTTCTGAATCGTCTGAAAGAAATGGCAGATGGTACTGCTGAAAATGAACTTCCTTCCTGCAATTTATTTATGACTCCAGAAAACATCCGTTATTATCCTGATATAAAAAGTGCTGAAGATCATTTCGTAGTAGCCCGGATATTATGGAACAGGGAGAATTTGAATGTTGTTATTGCAGAAAACCTCCTCCTAACCATCTATAGCTTAAACGGTTCAGTTACAAGTGAAAACAAAACTGAGAATAATTATATCTATACAAGAAAAGCACTATATGAAGAGATAAAGAATTATGACAGATGAATCAAGAAAAGCAAAAGCATATGAAATTTTGATAAATAACGGTTTTACAAATCTAAAATTTCTCGGTCAGGGGTTTGAAGGAATTGTATATACAGATGGAGTATGGGTCTATAAAGTGATAGTTCCTTTCTTTGACGGAAAAGGAGACAAGTGGGGAACTCTGAATCATCTCTATTTTTTTATGAGAGAATCCCCGGAGCACTATAAATCTTTCTACAAAATTGAAGAATTAATTGAAACAAAGGAGGGTATTCTAATTGAAAAATATCCTTATGAATCATCAGAAAAAGTTGAAACCTTCTCCGAGACGGATGGGATTCAATTACTTACAGAATGCTGGCAGAAAAAAGTATTAATTCTTGATTGCAAAAAAGATAATTTTATTCGTGTTAATGGTGTTCTAAAATTGATTGATATGGATGCCTGTACATATTACAGTGATGGCCTTTTTCTCAATGTATGTGCAAGAATGTACATTTTTATTAATTATCAAAATCATCCGGATATTAAAAAATTACAAAGGAGTGCAATAAATAATTTTAATTTGCCGGAACTGGAGAAATTAAGGGAATTTGTAAATAGAGTTTTTGCAAACATCATCTATCAGGAATCAAAGGAATTTACTGAAAAAATCACTATCAGGCAAAAATCAGAACTCCTGTATGAACAGTATAATATGGAAAATCTTCCAAACCTTGAAAGACTCTTCTATTCTAAACTTAAGGAAGATTTATATCTTAGTGATATTCAGCTTGGAAAAATATCTCTTTCTGAAAATAACACTTTTGTTCCAGAAAAAATCTTGATTGGATACAGAAAAATTAAAGAATATCGTTCTAAAATTTCATTGCTGATAAAAACTTGTGCAATGGATGTAGAAACAATCGAACAGAACATTAAACATATCGTTCGTCAGTTATGTTGTCCCAAACGATTTTTTGAAATTCTTGTGTCGCTTGATTCTAAAAAGAAAGATTTTCTTCGTCAGTACACTGCAAACTCAGATTATGAAAGAGTAAAAGAAATCTTATTACGGCTTCAAAAAGAAAAAGTTATTGATCGAATTATATTTTTTGATGACTTGTTTGCAGAGAAAGTGAATAAAGATTGGTTCAACCTTTCAACAACACAAACACATTCTTCTAAAAATGTTCCTGTTGCTTCCCAGCTTTATGCTTTTGAACAGTGCAATGGAGACTACATTTTTCAGATGGATAGCGATGTAATGATTTGCCGCAAAGATATAAATCATAATTTTCTGGAAGATATGATATCAGAAATTGAGAAAAATCCGTCTGTGATTTCTGTTGGATTCAATATCAATAATGCTGAAAGTAAGCCGTATTTTGGTTTTGAAAACGGGGGGTTTGTCCCTGAAGTTAGAATGGGACTTTTTGATAAAAAAAGATTTTTTGCCTTAAGACCCCTGCCGAATGAACTTGATGAAAACGGAAGACTAAAGCTTACCTGGTATCGTTCTATGGAACAACACCAGAAAAATACAGGTTTCTGTTCAATTCGTGGAGGCGATAACCGAACTTTCTTTGTACACCCTCAAAATTACAGAAAAACCAGAGTTTATTCCTGGATGAACATTCTGGACAGGGTAGAACAGAATCAGTTACCGGAATGTCAGCTTAATCATTTTGACTGCGAAGGTTCTTTCTACGACTGGTGTGGGCCAAAGCGCAATGAAGAAATGATTATAATATCTTGTTTCAGAAATATATCTCCAGATAGATTTTTACGGTTCTGGTGCTCATTAATGAATCAGTCTTATCAGAAATTCTCTTTGGTTCTCTATGATGATTATTCTGATAACGGCACTTCTATTTTGATTCAGAAAATAATTGAACCATACAAAGATAGAATCACATATATAAAAGGCAGAAACTGGCTTCCAAAATTGCAGTGTGAATATCTGATATTGCATAATATTTGTACAAACCCTGAATCAATTATTGTTTGTGTTGATACAGATGATGCACTTATAGGACAGAATGCGCTCCTTGATATTCAGAAAAAATATGAAATGTGGGGAGTCGACTGTACATGTGGTCGTGTTCATCAAACATATCGTATTCAGCCGGAATATCGTTATCCTGTAGACTTTCTTAATCCTCGTGAAAGGGGAGGAAATGTCTGGCAGCATACAAAGACTTTTAAGAAATACCTGTTTACTTCAATTCCATTAAATTATTTTCTAAAAGAAAGCTTTTTATCCAAAATTTCAGAACGGAGCTGGTATGAAAAATGTGACGACTTTGCAATGATGATTCCGATTGTAGAAATGAGCAAATCCCCATATCAGATGGACTTTATAAATTATTACTATGAACGGGACTATGATAAGCGGGATATGGATAGAGAATTAAAGAACGAATGTATCGGGAGTATTCTTTCCAAGCAAAAACTCTCTCAAGAGAATGTTGTAAAAGGAAGAATTGATTTTTTTCCTGATATGAAATGCATAGAAATTGATATAACTTTTGAATGTAATCTGAACTGCAAAGGCTGTAACCGTTCCTGTGGAGAAGCGCCATCAAAAGAAAAAATGTCTGTTCAGGATATCAGAAAGTTTGTCCAGGACAGCATTGAAAATGGAATTAAATGGAAAGTAATAAGTATTCTTGGAGGCGAACCAACACTTCATCCTGATTTTAATGAAATAATTGGAATCATACAAAAAGAATATGCTGATGTTTATAATCATGATGTAAAGATTAAAGTGGTTTCAAATGGTCTTACGGAACAAAGCAGAAATATGTGCGACAAAGCCGAAAATCTATATCAAAATGTAGAAATTGACCGCAACTCATACAAGAAGAATAATAAAGTTGAATATTTTACAGCCTTTAATGATGCTCCTTGTGATGATTCAAAATTCAAAGATGCTGACTATTCTAAAGCCTGTTGGGTAGCACAATATTGCGGATTAGGTCTCAATAAAAACGGATATTATGGTTGTGCAGTGTGTGGAGGAATTGATCGTATTATGGGTGGAAAGAAAGGCTATCATTCTTTATCAGAACTTTCAAAAGAAAATGTTAAAAAACAATTTTCGGAATTCTGCAAATTCTGTGGAAATTATAAGTCTTATGATTCAAACAGAGGAAACTTTATTCCAAGAGCCGAAAAAGAACCTTTTAGGGAAATAATTAGTCCTGTCTGGCAAGATTTATATAAAAACTATAATGAGAATAGGGGAAACGAAAAATGAACGAAAAAAAGGTTTGTCTTGTCACTGGTGGAGCAGGTTTTATAGGAAGTAACTTATGCAAATTATTGCTTTCTCAGAATAAACACGTAATCTGTATGGACAATCTATCTTCCGGTAAAAAAGAAAATATTAGTGAACTCTTAGAAAATCGTGATTTTGAATTTGTATATCAAGATGTTTCCATCCCTTATGAGTGTTACGCAGATTTAATTTTTAATCTGGCTTGTACGGCTTCTCCAAAGTTTTATCAGAAAAATCCCATAGAAACCATGAAATCAAATGTTCTAGGGGCAATAAATGTATTGAATATTGCGGAAAAAAATAATTGCCGAATTTTTCACGCCTCAACATCTGAGGTCTATGGAGATCCAAAAGAGTTTCCGCAAAAAGAAACTTATTTGGGAAATGTAAATCCAAATGGAGTTCGTTCTTGTTATGATGAAGGAAAACGAGCTGCTGAATCAATTTTTATGGATTATTATAGGACGCGTTGTATAAAAATTAAAATCGCACGGATTTTCAATGTGTATGGACCTAAAATGCGTAGTGATGACGGGAGATTAATAAGTAATTTAGTAATTCAGGCACTAAAAAATCAGCCTATGACAATCTATGGTGACGGAAGTCAAACTAGAAGCTTATGTTATATCGATGACTTATTAGATGGTATTTTAAAATTAATGGATACTCCTGATGACGTGACCGGCCCTGTTAATCTTGGAAATCCAGATGAAAGGAGTGTTCTTGAAATTGCAGGTATCATAAAGGATATTACTCAAAGTAAATCACCAATTGAATTTAGACCTTTGCCACAGGATGATCCAAAACGAAGGTGTCCGGACATTAGTTTGGCAAGCAGTATTTTAAACTGGAAACCCGATGTTGATTTACGAACAGGTATAGCAAAAACTGTTGATTATTATCGAATAGAACTCTGCTAATGTCACCTTTTAAGTAAAATATTTCGCAAACTTCCATCCAGATTTCCATAGAATTCAATTTTCTCTTGTTTCCTTCACTGTATGAATAACATGAGTAATTGCACCGGTAATAATAGTATTTTCCAGAGTTTTCTTTATATTAAAGACTCTGGAAGCTGAAGGTTTGATTGTATGGACTGGAGAGAACTTATTCATTAAAAAGATAAAGTCAGTCGATTGTTGAAACAATCTTCTTGACTTTTTATGGGAGACAAAAAAAATGAAACTTTTAATCGTAATCGACATGCAGAATGATTTTATAGACGGTTCCCTTGGAACAAAAGAAGCTGTGGCAATTGTCCTGAAGTTGCAAAGAAAATTGGTGATACGATTACTTTTAATTATGACTTTGGCGACGGCTGGACTTTCCCTATCCGCCTTGAAGAAATCATTGACGATGAAGTATACGAAGAAGTCTCTCCGCTGGTTCTTGATGGCGAAGGACTTGGAATAATTGAAGATGTTGGTGGGGTTGGAGCAATGTCAGACTGCGTAAAGGCTTTTGAAAAAAAGTCAGGTGATGATTATGAAAGTTATTCTGAATGGCTGGGAATAAAAAATCTGGATATTACTTATTTTAATAAAAGCGCTGTAAACAAATCTCTCAAGAAAGAAATAAAAGCTATTGATAAAGCTTATAAAACTATGGTGTAGACGATTATCTGCAGATGAAATTAAACAGATAAAAAGCAGGCTCGAGGAGTAATTTGAATTTCAACTGTCTGATGGTAATAATGCCGCCAGAAATTAAGGATAGTGTAGTGGAAGCACGGGCTCACGAGCATATAATTTAAAGCTACGACAATTCTTGTCATATCTCCTGTGTTAATCTTTATTTACATATTAATC
>JAHAZJ010000112.1 GCA_018385315.1 Treponema sp.
GCGTGAATTCTGTGCAAAAATGCATAAATAATTTTTTGGTGCTCTACTAAATATTAGTGGTGCTCCACGCGTGAATTGCTGTTGCTCAAATTTGAATTTGATGGTGCTTTTCACGCGGAATAATCAATAATTTGTCATAACAAGAGGTTCGTAGCGGACAGCGGGTCAAGCCCGCTGCGGTACAACCCATTGTTATGCCCACAGCCCACAGGGCTGGTCTTTTTGTAAAATTTAACAATATAAGAAGAAGCAAACAAATATTCTCCAAAAGGAAAATATGGAAAACGCTTCTTCAAAACGTACTACTCTTTCCCCAATAATAAAATGGGCAGGTGGAAAAGAAAGTGAATTAGATATAATTCATCGGTATGCACCAGAATCATTCGATACATTTTATGAACCATTCGTTGGTGGTGGTTCAGTATTCATGTCATTCAACGCAAAAAGTTATAAAATTAACGACTTTTCAAAAGAATTAATAAATCTTTATCAATGCATCCGTGAAAAAAATCTGACATTTTATAATTGGTTAAAATTAATTGAAACAGATTGGAAAAATGTCCTTTCTTTTTCAGAAACAGAAAAAACTCTTTTTACTCTATACATCGATTTTAGAAACAATCTACAAACAGATAAACAAATTAAAGATTTTATCAACTCCTATATATCCGAAAAAAAAGACACTTTAGATAAATTACTATCAAAGCAATTTTCTTGGCATAGAGATGTATTTATAAAGGAAATAAAAATAAATCTTTCTAGAAAAATACTTCGAATGAAAAAAATTGAAACCGAAAAAAATGTAATGCCGGATGAAGATGTAGTTGAAAATATTTCAACGGCATTTCTAAGTTCGTTATATATGTACTTCAGAAAGCTTTATAACGATTTAGATTTAATGAAGAATACTGAATTTTCAACAGCCATTTTCTATTTTATAAGGAATTACTGTTATAGCGGAATGTTTCGTTATAACAGTAAAGGTGAGTTTAACGTACCTTACGGCGGTATTGCTTATAACCATAAATTCTTCGATTCAAAAATCAAATATTTTCAGGAAAAAGAAGTCTTAGAACATTTCAAAAATACAGAGATTTATAACTTAGATTTTGAAAAATTCTTTTTACAAACAAAGCCAGATAAAAATGATTTTGTTTTTCTGGATCCACCATATGATACAGAATTCAGTACTTATGCAAATAATGATTTTTCAAGAAAGGATCAAAAAAGATTATGCACATATCTAACTGAACAGTGCAAGGCACAATGGTTGATGATTATAAAAAATACATCATTCATTTACTCACTTTATCAAGATAAAGGCTTAAACATTTCTTCTTTCAGTAAAAATTACAAAGTCAGTTTTATGAATAGAAATGATAAAAATGTTGAACATCTAATTATAAGGAATTATTAATATGGCACAAATTACAGAAAGCGAATTGATTTTACCAACACTGTATATTTTGTCAAAAGAAAAAGGCAATTTTATTTCTACATCCGATTTAATCCTAAAACTTACAGAAATAATGCATCCAACTGGAATTGATGCAGAAATTCTTAAAAATCGAAATGACACACATTTTTCTCAAAAAGTAAGAAACTTGAAAAGTCATGATACGTTAACAAGAAAAGATTTTGCGACTTACGAAAACAATGGATATGTTTTATCAGAAACTGGCAGACTTTACCTCGAGCAAAACTTGGATTCAATTAATTATCTGTTAAATAATACATTCGACTATGAAGACATAAAAACAGAACTGGATAAAATTGAACAACAGCCATATAAACAGAGAAAAAGGATTCATTTAGTTGAACTTGTTTCAGAAGGTGTAGAACAGCGAACTTCATCAATTGCATATAAACGTTCTTCTAATCTACGAAATTATGCAAAGGATTATTATACTAAAAATGGTAAATTATTCTGTGACTGCTGTAATTTTGATTTTTCAACATCATATGCAACCCCATATAATAAAAATTGTATTGAAATGCATCATATAAAACCAATTTTTCAGTATGAGGATGATGATGAAAACAAGACAATAGAAGAAGCTTTGAAAAACATTTTACCAGTCTGCCCAAATTGTCATAGAGTAATTCATCGAAATAAAATATATGGAATGGAAGGAATTCAAATATTTAAGGCTTCTTTTAAGAATAAGGGTATATATACAATAAATCCTCAGTATGGAGTTTTGCATGTAGCAGAAAATTCAGAATATAAATAGACTTATATCTTCTTGACAGATATATCTGTATAACATATACTGTAAGCATGATAAAGTCATTTGGAGATTCCGAAACTGAAAAAGTTTGGAATGGACAGAAATCGAAAAAAGTTCCGCCGGATATCCACAAGAGAGCATTTGCAAAACTGCTTATTATTCATTCAGCGGAATCAGAAGATGATTTAAAGATTCCGCCAGGAAATAAATTTGAACATCTTGTGGGAAATTTAAAAGATTATTGTTCGATAAGAATCAATAATCAGTGGCGAATACAGTTTAAGTTTCAGAATAATGAAGCTTATGAAGTTCAGATAGTGGACTACCACTAAGGAGACTACTTATGGATGAAAAATTTGAACTGCCAAAAATTGGCGATATTCTTATGGAAGAATTTTTAGAACCTCTTGAAATAACACCTTATCGTCTTGCAAAAGATTTGGGGGTATCAACAAGTTCTATTCTGGACTTAGTTCACAATAAACGAAAAATTTCTGTAGAAATGTCTCTCAGACTTTCTAAATATTTTGGAACAACTTCAAAATTCTGGCTTAACATGCAGAATGAGCTTGACTTAAGAGAAATACAAGAAAAACTTGGAAATGATCTAGATAAAATTCCAAGTTGTAAGCAAATAGCATAACAAGAAGTTCAAA
>JAHAZJ010000114.1 GCA_018385315.1 Treponema sp.
ACTTAAAAAGCACCCTCAAGATGAAAAATCACTTCGGCCTTAAAAACATCCAGACCCGTGTCAAAACCCTGGGCGGTCAGGTAAACTTCTTTACTGAAGAAGGCGAAGGCACACAGGTTTCGGTTACTGTGCCCTATTAGCCACATCACGTTCACATTCTCGCGACACTGCTGGTGCAATAATTTTGTGTTCCATTAATAACTAACTTGTTTTAATTTTCGCAAAATTGATATATAATTTTACTATGGATAAGAGCAAAACAGTAAATCAAACTGAATTTGATTATGAAAATGAAAAAATCACACAGGATACAATTAAAGAATTGTGCAAAATAATTGCAACTGCTGATGAAAACCTTGTTTATGATTTTATTGGTTGTCTTTTTACACCTGCTGAATTAAAGGATATTGCAAATCGTTGGCTTTTAGTTAAGGAAATTGATAAAGGTACAACTCAGAGAGAAATTGCAAAAAAATTCAGAATGTCTTTGTGTAAAATTACTCGTGGCTCAAAGGAATTGAATAAACCAGATAGTGCTTTTAGAAAGATTCTTGATTTGCAGAACAAATAATTATGAATGATATTCTTTTTTTTAATGAACCTCCTGCAACATGGGAACATTTTCTTCCATTAGGAAATGGTCGTCTTGGTGCAATGGTAAAAGCTCATCCATGTAATGAAATACTCCAGCTTAATGAAGAAAATATTTGGTCTGGTGGTCCTCAAAACAGAGTAAATCCCGATACAAAAAAAAATCTTAAAAAAATCCGCAATTATGTAAAAGATGGAAAAGTTATGGAGGCTCAGGAACTGGCATTTCGTTCAATGTCTGGAACTAGCTTTAATACTCGGGTTTATCAGACTGCTGGTGAGTTTCATCTGGATTTTTATGAAAGTAAGAATTATGGAATTGAACCGGGATTTCCCCTTAATCATAAAGTTGAAAAATCATATCTGGAAACTTATTCTTCAAGTCTTGATTTAGCAAAGGCTATTGTCACTGTCAGATACGAAGATTCTGAACATGTTGAATATACTAGAACAACTTGGATTTCTGCTAAACAGGATATTTTGTTCATGTATGTATCTGCCTCTGAAAAAGGAAAATTGAATTTCCGTGGTTATTTTGACAGAGGCATTTGGTGCGATAATATTTATTCCAAAGACGATTTTATTTTTTTAGAAGATTCTCATGGAATTCCATTTTGTGCTGGTTGTGGTGTGGCTGCAACTTATTCTGGTTTATCTAAAAAAACGGGAATAACAGGTGTCTGCATTGAAGGTACGGAATGTAACGAAGCTTTATTTTTTATTGATATAAAGACCTGGGAAAAAGAGAACAGGAGTTATAATCAAAAACAATACAATAAAGCAATTCAGAAAAATACATGGTCCACAGCTTGCTATAAAAAATTGCAATCTATTAGAAAGGTAATTAATCAAATAGGCGTAAAAGATGCTGCCGCCTTATTCTTGCAGGAACATGTCCGTGAATATGAATCTTTTTATAACCGAATGTCTTTACAGTTAGGAAAAATTAATCAGCAGAAAAATTCTTATATTCCAACTCCATTGCAGTTAAAAGAAGTTTCTGATAATAGTGTTGATTTAATAAATACATATGCAAATTTTTCCCGCTATTTGATGATTAGCGGAAGTAGAATTCCGGGACGTCTCCCACTTACATTGCAAGGGTTGTGGAATTGTTATATGGATCCTCCTTGGGGTAGTAAATATACTATTAATATAAATGCGCAAATGAATTATTGGCCTGCAAATATGTGTAATCTTTCAGACTGTGAATTACCTTTGATTCATTTGCTGGAACGAGTTTATGAAACAGGTGGTGAAACTGCAAAAGTAATGTATGGATGCAGAGGTTATGTAGCTCATCATAATACAGATTTTTGGGGAGATTCGGCACCACAAGATGCATGGCTTCCTGGAACATACTGGGTATTGGGAGCAGCCTGGCTTGCAACCCACATATGGGAGCATTTTGAATATACATTAAATAAAGAATTTTTAAAAAAGTATTATTATTTAATCCACGAAGCATGTTTATTTTTTGTTGATTTTTTACAGCCTGGGGAAATAAAAGCAAAAGATGGAAAACCTTATCTTGTAATTAATCCTACAGTGTCACCGGAAAACAGTTATGTTACTAAAAAAGGGCAGACAGGATGTTTTTCTCAGGGATGTCAAATGGATAATATGATTTTATATCATCTGTTTACAAATTGCCTGAAAGCTGAAAAGCTTCTTGGAGAAGATGCTTTAAATAAAAATGGAAAAAAATACTCAAAAAAAGATATTCCCGATTTTCAATATGTATTAGATCATTTGCAAGGACCTGATTTTAATCCTGATGGTTCATTAATGGAATGGAATGAAGTTGTGGAAGAGGTAGAAAAAGGTCATCGTCATATTTCACATCTTTATGGTCTTTTTCCTGGCATTAGTATTAATCCTGATGATGAAAAACTTGCAGCCGGATGTAGAAAAACTTTAGAAAACAGATTGTCTAATGGTGGTGGTCATACAGGCTGGAGTCAGTCGTGGATAATCAATTTCTACACATCCCTTGGTATGAAAAAAGAAACCCTTGGTTCATTAGTAAAATTGCTTTCTCATTCCACATTACCAAATCTGTTAGATAATCATCCGCCATTTCAGATTGATGGAAATTTTGGCACTCTGGCAGGTATTATAAGAATGTTTGTTCAAAGTTATATTAATGATGATGTTGTAACTGTAAAGCTTTTGCCTGTTCTTCCAGAAAATGAAAGCTGGAAAGAGGGCAGTGTAAAAGGTGTTTGTGTAAAAGGCGGAATGACAGTAGATTTTGAATGGAATGATAGAAAAGTTTCCTCTTTTTCATTCTATAAAAATGGAAATCTTGTAAAACCAATGGATAGCATTCTACAGTCTGATGGCGGATATATCTGTCATTTTTGTCTTAACAGTATTGATTAACTCTTTAAAAAAATATATTATTATTGGTACGTAATTAGACTATAGGCATATTAGTGTTTAATCCCCGTTTTACACGAATTGTACGTTTTTTTACTAGTCTTATGCAGACTGGATTATGTTTCCTTTTTCCACTGCAACAGGCGTTTTATGATTTTTTTAATAGAGGTATTATATGTACGCAACTATTGAATTTAAGGGCAAACAGTACAAAGCTGAAAAAGATGTTGTCCTTACAGTAGACAAGCTTGATGCTGAAAAAGGTACAAAAATTGACATTGATACAGTTCTTTTAGTAAGCGATGGAGACAAAATCAGTGTTGGTGCTCCTTATGTAAAAGGTGCAAAAGTAACTGTAGTTGTTGAAGAATCTTTTAGAGACAAAAAAGTATTAGTATTCAAATACAAATCAAAGAAAGATTATCATCGTTTAATTGGTCACAGACAGCAGTACACAAAAGTACGCGTTGACTCTATTACTCTTGCATAATTTTATTAGGAGACTACTATGGGAAGAACTAGAGGTGGTAGCGGTGCTAAAAACGGCCGTGATCCAAATCCAAAAAGCTTGGGTGTAAAAAGATATGCTGGTGAAACTGTAACTGCAGGTTCTATTATTGTTAAACAGAGAGGAACAAAATTCTATCCTGGTGACAATGTAATGAGAGCAGGTGATGACAGTTTGTTCGCTACAGCTGACGGAAAAGTTGTATTTGGTGAAAGAAATAATCACAAAATAGTTTCTGTAGAAGCTGCAAAATAAATCAGTTTTAGCTGATGAATGCCCGGTGTGAGTTAGAATCTACCGGGCTTTTTTTTTAGGGGTAGGTCATGATAGGATTTGCAGATGAAGCCTTAATTGAAGTTCGTTCTGGTAACGGCGGAAATGGTTGTGTCGCATTTAGACGAGAAAAATATATTCCTCACGGTGGTCCAAACGGTGGCGATGGAGGAAAAGGTGGCGACGTTGTTTTCTGCGTTAAAAGAAATTTACGAACTCTTGCAAAAATTCGTCAGAGACATTGTTTTAAAGCTAAAAACGGTGGAGATGGACAGGGATGGAATCGCTATGGTGCAGATGGCGAAGATGTTGTAATTCCAGTTCCACCAGGAACAACAATTTCAGATGCAGAAACTGGTGAAATTATATATGATTTTTCTTCAGCAAAACAGGATGATCAATTTATCTATTTAAAAGGTGGAAACGGTGGCTGGGGAAATGTTCATTTTAAAACATCCACAAATCAGGCACCACGTCAGGCAAATCCAGGGCAACCAGGAGAAACCCGTTTCTTAAAGCTAGAGCTTTCTATTATGGCTGATGTTGGCCTTGTAGGATTTCCAAATGCAGGAAAATCATCATTACTAACTTATTTTACAAATGCCAGACCAAAAATTGCTCCATATCCATTTACAACAATTATTCCAAATCTTGGTGTATTAAGAATTGATGATGAAACAGATATTATAATTGCCGATATTCCTGGAATTATAGAGGGTGCTTCAGAAGGTCTTGGTTTAGGAGATACTTTCTTAAAACACATTACAAGAACCTCTTGTCTGATTTTTATGATAGATTGTAGTGACGACAATTATTTAACAACCTATGAAACTTTATGCAACGAGCTTGCAAATTATTCTGATGAACTTCTTGAAAAACCACGAATTGTTCTTTGCAACAAAATTGATATGGAAGGTGCCTGTGAAAGAGCCTGTGAAGTTGCAGAAAAAATCAGAAAAGAAGAGCCTGATACTGTTGTAATTCCTGTTTCTGTATTAACTGGAAGAGGAATGAAAGAGGCACAAAAGAATATTATTGATCTTGTAAATAAATTTGAACATCGTAATTCGGAACAGGAACCTGAGGAAGAAGCTTTTGGTTCAAGCTTTATGAAAGATAGAGCTTATATTGATGATGACGATGAAAATATTCAGTATCCTGGAATGGAAAATTAAATGAGAATTGCGGTTTTTGGTGGCAGTTTTAATCCTCTTCATAATGGTCATGCTATGCTGGCAGATACAATTGTAAAAGAATTGCATTATGATAAGGTTTTGTTTGTGCCAACTTTCATTCCGCCTCATAAAATTGTTAATGAATCTATTGCTGCAGAACATAGACTTGGTATGATAAAAGCATTTTGCCATTCTGTACCAGATAATGTTTTTGTGGCTGAGGATTGTGAAATCAGGAGAGGAGGGGTATCATATACTTTCGATACCCTTACTTTTCTTGCTGAAAAATATAAAAATCTGCTGGATGGAAAACTTTCATTTGTAATGGGGGATGAGGTTGCTGCAGAATTTCATAAATGGAAAAATCCAGAAGGAATTGCTCAAATTGCAGATTTTATAATCACTCATAGATATCCTGATGCGGGAGTTCTTGAATCAAAACTTGTTAAAAATAATCCTGGCAAAGATTATGCAGGAGATTTTAAGGCTAGATTTGATGAGAAGAAATTTGGATATCCGTGTTTATATTTAAAAGAGCCTATGCTTCCAGTTTCTTCTACCCAGATTCGTGGAAGAATATTGGAAAATAGAAGTTTTAAATATCTGATTCCCCCAGCAGTATATGATTATATTAAAGAACATAAGCTTTATATTAATCTGGAGAATCAAAAATGAGTGAACTTACATATAAAAAAATCTGTCAAATAAAAAAATATGCAAAATCTGTAGAAAAAAAAACTCGTTATGAACATTCAAAAAGAGTTGCAAAGGTTTGTGTTCAACTTGCAAAACAATTTGGATTAAAAAAGAAAGAGGCCTATTTAATAGGAATTTCTCACGATATATGTAAGCATTATGATAATGAATTGATGATTAATACTGCAAAAAAGAGTGGGGAAGAGATTCAGCCTTTTTATCTGGAAGATCCTCATGCATTACATGGTTTGGCAGCTGGTGTTGTACTAAGGGAAAAGTTTTTCATAAGTGATGAAGCATTAATAGAAGCTGTTTCAAATCATGTAATTGGAAAAATTGGAATGAATGATTATTCTAAGATTCTTTATATAGCAGATAAAGTTGAACCAGGAAGAAAATTTTCAACAAAAGTGTACAGAAAAGAATTGTTTTCCCATACTTTAGATGAAATGATGGGAAAAGTTCTAAAACAATCTTTTGATTATGTTTCAAAAAAAGGTTGTAAGCCTTATCCTGGTAGCAAAGATATTGTAGATTATTATAATAGATAGATAGGGGAATTTATGGGTAAGTTAAGAGATGAACAGAAAGGAATTATCTTTCTTGTTTTAATTTTTTTAATTATTGTTGGTGTTAGTGTTTTCTTCTTTTTATCATTAAAGACTGATACTATAAAAGATATTTTGGAAAGTGAAAAACTTGTCCGTCTTTTATTAGTTGTAGAAGAAGATGACAGTAACGAATTATTTTCTACATTAATTATTTATGATCCAAATACACATAAAGCGGCATCTTATCACCTGCCTAATTATACTGGTACAATTTTTCAATCCTTAGGAAGAACTGATACTTTAGAGGCTGTTTATAATGAAAAAGGAATAAATGTTTACAGGAAGGAAGTAGAGACCTTGTTAGGTATTAAATCTATTCCCTTTACAGCTGTAATCAAAATGCAAAATTTCATAAAAATTACTGATATGCTTGGTGGAATGAGAATTTTTATTCCATCAGAAATTGATCAGATTGATGAAGAAGGAAATCGCTGGCTTTTACCTTCCGGGGCTGTAATTCTTGATGGTGATAAAATTTCTTCCTATTTGCATTACCGGATTGAAGACGAAGATGAAACAGATATTATTGATCGCTATCAGAATGTTACTGGTGCTTTTTTAACTGGACTTCACGATAATTCTTTTACTATTTTTAATAATAGAAATTTTAAGGCTTTTGCAGATTGTATTGATTCTAATCTTGTAGATGAGGATGAAAAATCTTTGTTTAAAATGATTTCAGAAGTAGATTCTGAATCAATTATTAGACAGACAATTACAGGCTCTTTGCGAACCGTAGAAGGAAAATTAATGTTGTTGCCATTAAATAATGGTGATTTTGTTAAAACTGCTGTAAAACAAACAACAAGCATGCTTACTTCAGAAGATGGTAATGCAGCTGGTCACGTATATGTTGTTCGTATTCTGAATGGAACTGGAAGACAGGGACTTGCAGGACAAACTACTCAAAAATATAGAGATGCCAGCTACAATATGCTTCCTGCTGATAATGCAGATACCACTTATGAAGAAACAGTTGTTATTGATCATATAGGAAATGAAGCTGCTGCTAAAAATGTAGGTGCACTTATTCGCTGCTCTAACATAAGAACCCTTACAGAAGAAGAGGCGGCAGAAGAAGCTGGTTCATCAACTGCCAGTGTGGATTTTACTGTTATTCTCGGTATGGATTTTAACGGTGAAGTAGTAAGATAAAATATTGCAAGGAAATAAAAATGAAAACAACAGAAGAAAAAGCAAAAGAAATTGCTAAATTAATGGAAGATGGAAAAGGTCGTGATGTAGTGTTATTGGACATCAGTGGATTAAATTCCTGGACTGATTATTTTGTAATTGTAACTGTAACCAGTTCAACTCATTGGCAGGGATTATATAAACAGGTAAAAGAATATATCAAAGATAATGATCTTGAAATTCATGTTACAAACAGAAAAAGTCCAGATGGTGATGATTGGAATCTTATTGATTTGGGACCAGTTGTTGTTCATTTAATGTCAGAACAAGCTAGAGAATTCTATGATTTGGAAAAGCTTTGGTTCTCTGGAAAAAAACTGGAATATTAATAAAAACCCATTAATGATGTTAAATTAAAAGAGATTGGTTCATAACACCAATCTCTTTTTTATTACATTTCATCAATAAAGCTTATATCATCGTCATCATCATGATGGATTCGTAAGTCATATCCGTCTTCTGCTTCCACGTCATCGTAAGGTTCGTCGTAATCCTCTTCTTCCTTAAAAACATCGTCGAATAAATCAACATCATCGTCATAATCATTTAATGTTTGATCTTCATCATAGTCGTCGAAGTCATCATCATAATCTTCGTCATAAGTGTCAAAATCGTCATCTAATGGAAATGCACTGTCGAACTTATCAAAATCTGAATTGGATGGCATATAAACCCCTGAATTTCTGAAGAAATATAGTATAAACTCACAAACTATTCTTAATATATGTTTAAGATGTACTTTGGTCAACTAGTTTTTATGTGAATTGAAGTAAATTTCTTATTTGACACAATACAAAAATAATGTATAATTAATTGTGTTGTTAGATAGTAACGTTAGTGCAAAGGCTTTCGGGAAAATAAATCTTAATTTAAAGGTTCTTCCTTTAAAAAAAGATGGTTTTCATGATATTGAAAGCATTTTTCAAACAATCTCGTTGTATAATCAAGTGATTGTTGAAGTAAAAAACTGTGCTGGCTGTGAAGTTTTTTGTGATACGATTGTATTGCCACAAAAAAATACTATCACAATGGCTTATGAAGCGTTTTGTCAAATTGCTGGTATAGATGTTCCTGGTGTTAAAGTTACTTTAATAAAGGGAATTCCTGCTGGTGGTGGATTAGGTGGTGGCTCATCAGATGCGGCAACCTTTATAAGACTGCTTCAGAAGATATGTAGAATTAAACTTTCGGATGAACAACTAGATTTTATTGCATCAAAAACCGGAAGTGATGTTTTTTTCTTTATGCACTGTGACGAAGAAGGAAAAGGCGCTGCCCTTGTTTCTGGTCGTGGTGATAAAGTGAAAAAAATCCATTCTAGGACAGATTTATATCTGCTTTTGATTTTCCCTGGGGTTGGAAGTAACACAAAAGAAGCATATTCTATGGTGGATTCTTTCTTAGCCCATGGTGATAAATTAAATTATCCAGATTTTAATGAGTTGGAAACCATATACAGGTTGCCACCAGAAAAATGGAATTTTAATAATACTTTTTATTTTGCGCTTGAGGATAAAATTCCTGAAATAAAAAAAGCGTTGGATGAATTGAAAAAAACAGATGCTGTATATACTGCAATGTCAGGCTCTGGATCAACTGTTTTTGGAGTATACACTTCATTAGAAAATGCAAAAAAAGCCGAACAAATGGTGAGTAATTCATGGAGTGTAAAACTGGTACAAACACTTTAGGTTTGTTGAAAAATAGGCGGAGGTTAAAGGCTTATGCAGATTACTGAACTTAGAATCAGAAAGGTTGAAGATGAAGGTAAGTTACGTGCATATGTAACTGTTACTTTTGATAATTGCTTTGTCGTTCATAATGTAAAGATTATTGAAGGCAAAAGTGGTTTATTTATTGCAATGCCAAGCAGAAAGACTGCTAATGGAGAGTACAAAGATGTTGCTCATCCAATTAGTCCTGAATTCAGAACGGACTTGCAAAACAAGATACTTTCAGAGTATAATGCTGGTCATATAGAAGTTGGTGGCGAAGAAGACTAACAATTTCTTTAATGATAAAATTATTGGGTCGTCGGCAAGCGGTAAGCCCCCGGCTTTTGGTGCCGGTATTCCACAGGTTCGAATCCTGTCGACCCAGAAAAAAGGAAACTCACTTCGAAAGAAGTGAGTTTTTTTTTAAACAAAAAAACTTTTATGGAAAAAGCAAGGGACAGGATTCGAAACGAAGAGAGCGGTCTTTAAAAAGGCGAAAACCTGGAGCCTTTTTAAGGAAACTCCGACAGGAGGTCGGAGTTAGCGAACGAAGGCGGCGTGGAGGCGGGAAACAGGAGGTTTCCCACCGTAACGCCGAATCCTGTCGACCCAGAAAAAATTTTTGTTTTAAATAAATGATAATTTACAATTTTTCACAGAGTTTTATTCAATTTACAAAATATAATTATATGTAATCTTCATTTAATTTATTAATATGGAGTTTTTATATGAAAGGTTTTGAACATGGCATTAATCTTGGCGGCTGGCTTTCTCAGTGTATTCATACAAAAGAGCATTATGATTCATTTATTCATGAAGATGATATTAAAACTATAAAAAACTGGGGCTTGGATCATGTTCGAATTCCAGTTGACTATAATCTTGTGCAGAACAAGGATGGTTCATTTAAAGAAGAAGGTTTTGTTTATATTCAAAATGCTATTAATTGGTGTAAATCAAATGATATCAACATTATTCTTGATTTGCATAAAACTGCAGGATATTCATTTGATGTTGGCGAAAATGAAGGTGGATTTTTTGATAATGAAAAATATCAGGAATTGTTTTACAGCTTATGGGAAGAATTTTCGAAAAGATATAGCAAATATGAAGATATGCTTCAGTTCGAATTATTAAATGAAGTTACTGATAAAGAATATAGTGAAAGATGGAATTCAATTTCAAGAAAATGTGTTGAAAGAATTCGTAAAAATGCTCCCACAATCAAAATTCTTGTTGGTAGTTATTGGAATAACAGCTTTGACGCATTGAGAGATCTTGATTCTCCTTATGATAAAAATATTATTTATAATTTTCATTGTTATGAACCATTGGTATTTACTCATCAAGGTGGAGAATGGGTTAGTCCAAAAATGACTAAAGATTTTAAATTTGCTCTTTCAAGTCCATTTAGTCTATATCAGTCAAAAACTCTTGAAGTTGTTAAGCCGGATTGTGCCAATTTTACAAGATTTAATCAAAATGAAACTGTTACACCTGAATATTTTGAAACTATTTTTGCAGATGCATTAAAAGTTGCAAAAGAAAGAAATGTGGAATTATATTGTGGTGAATATGGTGTAATTGATTGTGCCTCTCCAGAAGAAGCTTTGGAATGGTACAAAATGATTACAACTGTTTTGAATAGACATAACATTGGTCGTGCTGCCTGGTCTTACAAGCAGATGAATTTTGGTATTAGCGATAAATGGATGGATTCTATTCGTCCTGAATTATTAAAATTATTGTAATATATGGATTTCCATGCCTTGAAACTCAGTTATGTTTCTGATAAAATATTTAATACAAAAATTTAACGGGCCAGTTCTAAAACTGGTAACGATATAAGGAGCTTTACGAAAATGAGTAAGATTACACTTAATGCAAAAACTCGCACAACAACTGGTAAAACAGCTGCTAAAAATCTTCGCAAAGAAGGACGTATCCCTGCCGTTGTATACAATGCAAAAGGTGAGGCTACATCTATCGATGTAAACGAAGTAGAATTCAACAAAGTCTGGAGAACAATTACTCCAACAACATCAATTGCATTGAACATTGATGGAAAAGAATCTATCGCTTTGATTAAAGATGTTGAATACAATATCCGTACAGACAAAGCTTTACACGCTGATTTCTTTGTTCCAGATGCTAATCAGAAATTAGTTATGAAAATTAAGGTACACTTCCAGGGAACTCCAGCTGGTGTTCTTAAAGGTGGTTTCAAGAAAGAACGCAATAATCAGATTAAAATCAAAGCTTGTATCGCTGATCTTCCAGAAACAGTTACAGCTGATGTTTCAAAAATCAACGTTTCTGAAGCACTTCGCGTAAAAGATCTTGATCTTGGAAATAAAGTTGAAGTTCTTACAGATGCTAATCTTCCATTAGTAACTGTATCTCCAGCTCGTTAATCTTTCTTCACTAATAGTTATTATTTAGTGTATAATAGGCTATCTTGTAAAAATGCAAGGTAGCCTTATTTTTTGGGGAAATTTGTGAATTATTTTGAAGAGAAAGTTCTTCTCGGTTTAAATGCATGTAATATTCATCCTGAAAAAGAATCTTGTTCTCTTAAGATTGGTGTTGCAGTATCCGGTGGTGCAGATTCTGTATCCTTGTTGCTTGCTCTTTCAAATATAGCTAAAGTATACCCAATTCAGTTAAAAGTAATCACAATTAATCATTATATCCGAGCTGATGAAGAAACCTGTAAAGATGCGGCTTTTGTGATGGACTTATGTTGTAAACTAAAAAAGCAAGGTTTTCCTGTGGATTCATGTCTGGTAGAGTTGGAAAAGGGGAGTGTAAAAGCGCTTTGTGAAGAAAAAAAGACGGGAATAGAAGATGCTGCTCGCACTTTAAGGTATAAAGCCTTTGAATCTTTTATAGAATCAGAAAAACTTAACTGCCTGTGTCTTGCTCACAATCAAAATGATCAATTGGAAACCTTGCTTATGCGTTTTTTGCAAGGTTCGTCTGTAGAGCATTGTCAGGGAATTCCCCTTGTAAGAGAAAAGTATATTCGCCCCTTGTTTAATATTTCTCGGAATGAAATTGAAGAATATCTTAGAGAAAAAAAACAAGATTATTGTACAGATTCAACAAATTCAGATACAAAATATTTACGTAACAGAATCAGAAATAATTTAATGCCTGTGTTAAATGAAAATTTTCCCGGATGGCAAAAAGCAGTTCTTAATGGTGGAAAAAAAGCCTGTGAGGATAGTTTAGTAATAGCAAAAAATGTTAATCAGTATTCTTCATTGGCTCTGGTTTCGGAGGATGATTCAATTTGTTTTTGTTTAAAAGAATTTCTTGAATTAGAAAAAGGAATTCAAAGACGGTTACTGCTGGATGCATTGAATCATGTTTGTAAGAGGGAGGGTGAAAATAGAATCCCTTTTGTTTTTATTAATGAAGTTCTGGATTTAGTAAATGGTTCTAAAAAAACATTTAAAAAACCATTGAATCAGGTGGAAATTATTAAAAAAAATGACATGCTTTTTGTAAAAAAGAGTGAAAATTTGAATACTGATTTAGTATTTTCTGTTATAATACAAAGAGATGGAATTTTTGAATTTCCTTTTGGAACTTTAGAAATTCTTACTACAAATCAGAATAATCGGTTTGTGAATATTAATGGAACTGTGTCGGAATGTTGTTTTAACTATCCCATAAGGGTTCGTAATATAGCACAAGATGATTATATTTTAAGTGCATCCAATTCACTTAAAAAAGTTTCTGTTATTCTTAATGACTGGAAGGTTCCGGGGGAAAAACGCAATCTTGTTCCTGTTATTCAGGAATTAGATTCTGCTGAACAGCCTTTGGTCTGTATCCTTAGTAAATTTCTGGGGTTTAAAGATTGGATATTAAGAAAATAGAAAATATTGGAGTAATATGAAAAAGTTTTTTTGTCTTTTTTTAGTTTCATTAAGTCTTAATCTTTTTGCACAGGAACTTACTGTTTCCGCCGCTAATAAAAAAACTGCACAACGTTGTCTTCAGCTTGCAGAAAATTTTATTCTGAATAATGATTATCAGTCCGCATATAATCAGGCTGTTTTAGGTCTTGCCTATGACAATAGCATTTCCGATTTGCTTTATATTAAGGCTACTTCCCTTAATCATCTTGAAGGCTCTGTTAATGCTGAAGTTCTTGCAACTGTACGAGAAGCATTGGAAATTGACAATTGGATAAATAATAATAAAAATAATGCCAGAATTCTTTATGCTGATATGCTTAGTGAAACCTGTAATCCAGAGGCTTCCCTTGATGTGTTGAATGAGGCACCATTAATTTATACGGCAGATGCGGAATTTATTCGAATTAAAGATTTATATAGAATTGGAACAAATGATTCCATTAATCAGGCTCGGGAAAAAGTTGAAACTTCAAGAAGAATTTATTCAAAAGATGAACGTTTCCCTTATTTATTTTTTATGTTCGAAACTCTTTTTTATGAAAATGCCCTTGTACATGGAATTGATTATGAGGTTCCTGCTAAAGTTCAAAAAATTGCATTGGACTATATTGTAAAATTGCCTGACTATAAAACACATAAAATTGAAATGGAAATTATGGCCAGTTTGTTTACGCCTGGAGAATTTAAAACTCGTTTGTTAAAGGCTACTGGCGAAAAAACTAATGCTGATTCTTTATACGCCCTTGCAGCCCTAAGAGCCGGCGTTCTCTCTGAAGAAAAAGCCTTTAATTTGTTTTTCGAAAATCTTGGTTCATCAGTACAGCTGCTTACATTGGAAGCCTTTGTTTCATTAATAAAGGATCCTGCTTTATCAGAAAATTTACAAAAGCATTTGAACGCATTTGAAGGTTCTGTTTATGCTGATGATAATCTTGATTTAATTAATGAACTTGAAATTGTCTATGAACGGGGACGGGCCGCATCTATTAAGTTTGATGAAAATAATGATGGAATTATAGATATTTCTGCTTTCTGCGATTACGGAGAGCCCTTGCTTGTGGTTTGTGAACCAGAAGGCTTTGAAGTTCATTATGGTATTTATCCATATGTAGAAACTATTTTCCATAGTGAAGGTTCTGCTACATTTGATTTTGTTGGAACTGATTATGTGTATGCACCTTTTGATATGACAGTTGATAATGTTTTTGATGCTTTAGGTGTAGATTTTTATGTTCCCTATGTTAGTGATGAATATGTTTGTCCGGAACTTAGTTATATGCTTTTAAATTGTTCTCATTTAAAAATTCAGACTCAGGAACGAATAGGTTCAATTGCCGATTATGCTTTAATTGCAGGCAGACCTCATTCTATCAGTTTTTATGATGATTCTGGAGTTGCATATGCCTGGGCTGTTACAGAAGAGATGTTTCCTTTTACACGCTATGTTGATTATGATGGAGATGGAATATTAGAAACCTCTGAAATTTATGGTGATGATAAGGAAAGATTATTTCAATCAAAGGAAGATAAAGAATTTATTGAAAAAGTATTTGGTTCTATAGATTTTGGAACGCCATTTTATCTTCAGCAAATTAAAATCGACAGAAATAATGATGGCATATATGAATATTCAGAAGTTTTTATGTCTGAAGGTGGGAAATTATCTTCTTGGGATTCTGATGGAAATGGTATATGGGACTATGAGTTTATGAGATATCCCCATGCCCAAGGGGATGATATAATAGAAGAAACCACATTCTATAGCACAACTGGTATTGAAACAGTTTCTGTACAGAATAAAAATGATAAGCCATATAAAGTATTTGTAAATAAAGTTGAAAAAAATATTCTTCCTGGTAAATTTGAAAGTATTTATTGGATAGAAAATGCAGAAGATATTTCTGTGGAAAAAGCAGTTATATTGGAGACTAATGGTAAATTAACAATTGGTGCTGTTACATTGGTTGATTTAAAAGAATATGGTCGTTATTCAGTTATCAAAATTGGTAAAAATACCTTTATAAGAAGACTTCCTGAATCTTATCTGGATTTAAATATTATGAAAGCGGAAAACTCCAATGAATAAAAAATCATTTATACTTTATTTGTTATTTACGGTATTTTTTTTATTTTCTTGTAAATCAATTGTGCAGCCAGAGTCTGTAGTAAAACAGTTAGATTATTCAGATTCTGATGTTGTTAATAACGAAAAAAAGAATATTAAAAAGCTTCAGCAGGGTGATATTGTTGAAGCTTTATATCACGCATATTTTTTGAAAGATGATGAAGTATTAAAGGAATGCATTCAGTTAGTAGAAAATCAGATTCAAATGGCATTAAATGATAAAGATTATCTTGAATTAGACAGGCTTTATTTATCTTTGAAAACTATTGATTATGAAACTAAGGTTATTACCCAAAAACAAATAAATAATCTTAGGAAATTAGATTTGCCTGGTACACAGATTTCGGCAGATAAACGTCCCAAAAATATTCAGGATTGTATTAATGCTACTGTAACAATGTGGGTTGATAAAGGACTTAAAATTCAAAATGGAGCTGGAATACAAGATATTGTAATTGGTTCTGGATTTTTTATTGATGAACGTGGATATTTAGTAACTAATTATCATGTAATTTCTTCAATGGTTGATTCTAAATATGAAGGATATTCGAGACTTTACATTAAACTTCCTTCAGATCCAGATACAAAAATTCCAGCTAAGGTTGTTGGTTATGATTCTGTTTTGGATATTGCCCTTATCAAGACAGATATAGAGCCACCCTTTTGTCTTTCTTTAGGTTCTAGTGCAGATCTTAATGTAGGTGACAAAATTTCAGCTATTGGTACTCCTATTGGTTTGGAGGGAACACTAACTTCTGGTATTATTTCCGCTGCAGATAGAAAACTTAATACAATGGGCAGTGTTTTTCAGCTGGATGCGGCTGTGAACTCAGGAAATTCTGGTGGACCTATTGTTGATGAGAATATGAAGGTACAGGCTATTGTTTTTGCGGGTATGCTTCAATATCAAGGCTTAAATTTTGCTATTCCGGTTGAATATTTAAAACAGGAATTACCAATTCTATATGATGGTGGAGAAGTGCTTCATACATGGATTGGAGCATATGGAAATACAAAGAAAATCAGATCAGAAAAAAATGGTGTAGAATTATATTATACTATGCCTGGTGGAAGTGCACATTTTTCTAAATTGCAGGCCGGTGATATTATTACAGAACTGGATGGAAGAAAAATCTTTAGTCTTGAAGATTTACAGCTTACATTAATGGCCTATGCACCAGGCAGTTTAGTACAATGTAAATATAAGAATGAAGATGGAATAGAAAAGCAGACAGTTCTTTATCTAAATAAAAGACCTGAGGCACCTGGTGTTGCATTCTTTAATAGTGATATTGTTAATGGATCTTTTATTCCTCTTTTTGGAATGGAAGTGTATCCTTCATCGACAACAAACAAAAAATTGTATACAATAACAAAAGTATTAAATGGAACAACCGCTGATGAAATGGGATTTTCTGAAAATGATCCAGTAACTATTCAGAAAGTTGAAATTGATACAAAAAATGAAATGATTGTAGCCCAATTGTATGTTCAAAGAAGAAAAAAAGGCTTCTTAGATGTTTCAATGGTTGTTGGCTCTCCATTTGATAGTCCATATTATTTTTAGTATAGAGGAAAATTATGACTGAAATGAAATATAAAAGAAATTTCTGTATTGTTGCTCACATTGATCACGGTAAATCAACTTTGGCCGACCGGCTTATTCAAAAAGCAAAAATTGTTGATGAACGCAAAATGATGAATCAGATTCTGGATAATATGGACATTGAACGTGAACGTGGCATTACAATTAAAAGTCAGGCTGTAACAATTCCATACCATGCAAAAGATGGCCATGATTATGAATTGAATTTTGTTGATACTCCTGGACATGTTGATTTTTCTTATGAAGTATCTCGTGCAATTGCTTCTTGTGAAGGTGCTCTTTTACTAATTGATGCCACACAGGGTGTAGAAAGTCAGACTGTAAGTAATATGTACATGGCATTGGAACAAGATTTAACCATGGTTCCAGTTATTAATAAAATTGATCTTGCTTCTGCTGATATTCCATCATGTAAAACTCAAATTGATAAGGAGTTAGGACTGGATTCTGCGGATGCTATGCTTGTTTCTGCTAAAACAGGGGAAGGAATTGATGAATTAATGGAAGCAATTGTAACAAAATTTCCTGCTCCCCAGGGAGATCCAAATGGAAAGCTTGCTGCATTAATTTTTGACTGTCACTATGATGTTTACCGAGGTGTTGTTGTTCATGTTCGTGTAAAAGAAGGACGCTTAAAAAAAGGGCAGTTAATTAAGATGATGAGTACTAACACTGAATATAAAGTAGAGCAGTGTGGTATTTTCAAAATTGATTACGAAGAAACTGATTGTCTTGAAGCCGGTGATGTTGGATATATTATTTCTGGACTTAAAACTGTAAGTGATGTAAAAGTTGGGGACACAATTACATCTGTTTCTGAGCCAATAGAAAAGCCATTGGCAGGTTTTAAGGAAGTAAAACCTGTTGTATATTCTTCAATTTATCCAATGGATTCAAATGATTATGAAGAATTAAAAGATAGCATGGAAAAACTGAAGCTTAATGATGCAAGTCTTGTTTATGAAAAAGATAATTCCCTTGCATTAGGAAATGGTTTCCGTTGTGGTTTTTTAGGTTTACTTCATTTGGAAATTATTCAGGAACGATTAGAAAGAGATTTTGATCAGTCTGTAATTTTTACGGCTCCATCTGTAAGATATTTGCTTCATCTTTCAAATGGTGAAGATATGTATATTGATAACCCATCAGAATATCCCCAGGGACGTATTCGTGATGCAGAAGAGCCCTATATTAAAGCGACTATTATTACTCCTGCAGAATATCTTGGTTCTATTATTCAATTATGTACAGAAAAACGTGGTTTGCAGTCTAATATGCAATATCTTGATACAAAACGTGTTGAACTTACATATGAAATGCCTTTATCAGAAGTTTTATTTGATTTTTATGACCGATTAAAAAGTTATAGTCGTGGTTATGCCTCTTTTGATTATGAAGTTATTGGATACCGTGGAACAGAACTTGTTAAAGTTGATATTTTAATTAATAGTAAACCTGTTGATGCCTTATCCCTACTGACATTTAAGGCAAATGCGGTGGAAAGAGCACGCAAGGTCTGTGAAAGATTAAAAGGTGAAATTGCAAGGCAGCAATTTAAAGTTGCAATTCAGGGTGCAATTGGCGGGCAGATTATCGCAAGAGAAACAGTGAACCCGGTTAGAAAAGATGTTCTTGCAAAATGTTACGGCGGTGATATTACTCGTAAACGAAAACTCCTTGAAAAACAGAAGGAAGGTAAAAAACGCATGAAAATGGTAGGGGACGTAGAACTTCCACAAAGCGCCTTCCTTGCAGTTTTAAAGGAAAAGTCAGAATAAAAAGAAACATCCATTAAAATATCTTTAAGAAATAATCTATTTCAATTCGTATTCTGTTTAGAAAATCTTGAGTATATGAAAAACAGTGGCCGTCTGGAAAATGCAAATATAAATATTCTCTATTTTCGGCCACTTTTTTTATTTCTATTTCTCGTTCTTGTGAAGAAATATTTATTTTGCCAGTCAACAAGTCTTTTAAATACAATAAAGCTTGTTTTTCATCATCAAAATATTTTTTTATTTTTTCTGAATCATATACAAAATTATGTTTTTGTTCTTCCTCGTTTTTTTCAGAAAGTAAAATAGGTTCAGGTAATTTAAATGGCAATTTTATCAAATTGCTGATTTGTGAGCTATTATATACATTTTCATATTGATTATTTGAAAAAAGATTTACAAATAGGGTTGCATAACTTTGTAATAGTGGAGTTGAATATATTTTATTATTATTTTCCATTAAACATATGGAATTGTTATTATAGGAACTATAGAAGTTGTACAAAGATTTAAATTTATTAAGCTGCAATAAAATATTTTTATGTGCCAAGGTTCCTTTTCCATGGGTTCTGCCAGCTGTATATGCAAAATCTAATCCATATGTATAAATTGGAATAGATGAATCTTTTCTAAATTTTAGTGCATAATAAAAAACTGTAAGTCCAACAGAGCCAAAAGGAGGATTCAAAGGAGGAATAATATTTTGAGAATTTAAATTGTTTATGAAGTTAGCCACCACGTATTCTGTGGAAAAATAGGAAAAATTATTAAGTGGAAAGTTGTGTGCTAATTGCGATATTGATGATAGTCCAGCAAAAATTGTGACATTTTTATTCTGGGTTCCAATGAAAGATTTTAAAATTACATTTTGAGCTTCTTCTATAAAAACACCATTGGGAATAACAGAGTTTTCTAGCAAAGGTTGTAATGCTGTATCTGCACATAAAATGTAATAATCTTTTTGATTTTCTTTAATATAGTTTATTCCTTTATCAATAGATTCTCCGCTTCCAAAAATTACAATAGGTTTATTTACAGATTCATAAAAATTTTGAATTGGAGTAGTTTTATCAATATTTTTAAGGTTGGAAAAAAAATTATGAGAATATTTTCTTCCAAATTTAGTTAAAGTGATTCGATTTTTCCAAAATGTCATTATGGAATTTACACAATAAGTATATAGTTTTTGATATAAATCACTATGAAATGAAACCCCAGCGGAAAAATCAATGAAAACAGTTCTTTTAAAAGTTCCAGCCCTGGGAAGCATTGTTCCTGATTTTAACTTAATATCTTTTTTAGTAAGAAGTGAAGGTAAATCATATGCTTCGGAAATGGTAAGCATAGAAAATTTTGAAATATCTTTGTAGTTTCTAGAATTGTTTTCAATAAATTCTAAAAGGGCTTCCTCTAATTCTATTCCTAAAATAAAGCAATTTTCAGGAAGCTTATTAGACAGCTCTTTTAAACCATATTCAAGAACAGGTGAAAAACATAAGATTAATGTACCAGAAAGTAAAGAAAGATTTTCAATTTTGGATAGAATTGCTCTTGATGGATTATATTTTGAATAGAGAAGTTTTTCTTTGTATAAGACAGAAAAGCCCTGTGTTGTTTCAACAATACAGGGCTTTTTATTGTTTAAGATTTCCGTAAGCTTAGTATCCGTAATATGTTGCTCTGAAATTATCAGTTACAAACTTGCTTTTTAACAAATTATTTGCAGCAGCAATGTTGTCATAACTCTGAATCTGATAAGCAAGGAATGCTTTCATATCTACAGAAGAATCCTCCTGTGTTGTTGGAACATACTGAAGAACAATAACACAGCCTGCAGACTGATCCGTCATAACGATTGGAGATGAAACTTCATTTTCTTTAAGAGTAAATGCTGTTTTTAAGAAAGTTTCGTTTGTATCTGCAAAAGTAAGGCCTGGAAGTGTAGAATTAACTGAAGTACCAAATGAACTGCCACCATAGTTTAATGAGAATGCTGGAACATCAATTTTTGTTAAACCAAGTTCTGCACAAGCATTATCAAATGAAGTTGAAGTAGCAAGAGATTTGAATTCGTTTGCTTTAGCAATAAAGTAGTCTTCAATCATAGGAGATTCGTATGATGAAACATAAGTTCTAACATCTTTAAAGGTTGCTTCATCCTCAAAGTTTGCCTTTTCTTCAGCATCAAGGTTTTTGAAAATTGCGAATCCATCTGTTAATTCAATAACATCACTTACAGCGTCTTTAGAAAGTGCAGTAATTTTACTTAAATCTGCGGAATCATTAAGAATCATAGATAATCTGTAGTTGTAATAATATGGATAGATTAATTTTCCTTCTGAATCACAGAAACTTGTAAAGCCTTCTTTAGCTACTTCTTCAAATGAAGTGCCATTTGCAAGTTTTTTTGCAGCTTTATCAGCAGCAGCCTTATCACTGAATGTTATAACTGAAAGATTATATTTTGTGAAAAGATTTGCGTTTTTGTTTGCAAAAGCAAGTACTTCTTCATCTGGATATGTTGATTTGTCTAATGAAATCATGTTGAAAGCACGCTGATTTGAATCAAAATTAGAAAGAAAATCTAATTCTGCATCTGATTCTTTAAGACCATAAAGTGAAGACTCTCCGATTGATGTTGTACCGAACAAATCTTCTGTTACACGATTAGAATATCCTGCCTGAAGCATCTGCTGTTTAATGCGAACAATAGCATCTTTATCTGCCTCATCGTACAATGCTTTTGAAAAGTTTCCTGTTTCATCAACAAAGTAAGAACGAAGCTCTCTGTTTACTGTTTCTTCAGAAACTACATAACCAGCTTTTTTTGCTGCTTCTTCATAAGCATACTGTGAAACTGTTGTTTTAAAAGCATTATAGAAGTTCTGGTAGAATTCTGAATTATCAGGTTCTCTTCCGTATGTGTTATAGAAATTGTTTTGAATGCTCTGAAGATTGTTTACAAGATCAGAATCTTTTTCATAAACGATTTCACGGCTTTTATATTTACCAAACACTTTTTTTGTTGATTCCTGTCCGCTTCCAAGTTGAGAAGGAAGTACGAATGCAATAAAAGAAATGATTAGAATAATTATGGAACCGACTGTAGTGAACAATGCACCTTTTTTCATATAAATAATCCTTTAATATAGTAGTTTTTAATAATCTAACAATTTTAACATAGACCCGAACTGGTGTCAATGTAACAATCTGTAATACAGTTTTAGCGAGATGTACTTAAACTGTTTTTTGCGTTATAACGACCAATGGCTTCATCTATTAACAAAGCAATAAGTTCTTCAAAATGTAAACCTGCTGCATGGCACATTTTTGGGAACATACTGATAGGTGTAAAACCTGGCATAGTATTAATTTCATTAAGATAAACAGCCTTTGAATCACGATCAATAAAGAAATCTACACGAGAAAGGCCTGTTGCATCTAAAACTTTATAGGCTGCAACAGCAGTTTTTCTGATTTTTTCCAAATCGTTTTCGCTAAGATCGGCAGGAATTAAAAGTTTTGCTCCATTTGGATCATTATATTTTGCATCAAAATCATAGAATGTATGGCTTGGAGCAATTTCACCTGGAATATAGGCTATAACTTCTTCTGTTTCGCTGTCTGCCGGATAAGTTACGGAGTTTCCTGTTACAGAACATTCTACTTCACGAGCATTAATTGATTTTTCAATAAGAACTTTATCATCCCACTGAAATGCTTCCATAAGTGCAAAACAAAGTTCTTTTCGGCTGTTTGCTTTTGAGGCTCCATTTGAGCTTCCAGCAGAACATGGTTTAACAAATAATGGATATCCGCCAAGTTCCTTTTCTGCTTCTTCAATAAAAGCATCATAAACAACAGAATCCAGCATAACACAGCGTTTCATACAAACATATGGAACTACAGGAAGTCCTGCACTTTGCCAGAGCATTTTTGTTTTTTCTTTATCCATTGTGATTGCAGAAGAAATGTGAGAACAACCTACATATGGAATATCAGCCATTTCAAATAAACCTTGAATTGTTCCGTCTTCCCCATAGGTACCATGAAGGGCAGGGAATACAACATCAATATCAAGAGCTTTTCCTGCAACACAGAAACTGTTTTTCTTTCCCCCTGGAATAATATTTACAAGTTTCGATTCATCTGCAGTAATAGTAAATGTTGCTTTTTCATCATTACAGATTCTTTCATATTCACTTTTATCCTGTAAATACCATTTTCCATCTTTTGCTATACCAATAAGTGTAATGTTATCTTTTTTTGAAAAACCTCTTGCTACTGAAGAAGCAGAAATTAAACTGATTTCGTGTTCACCTGAACGTCCACCATAAATTAAACAAATATTCATGCTTTTTACCTTCTATTTTAATATTTCTTTTAATGCCTGTTTTGCTTCTGAAATTTCATCATAAGGCATTGTATAGTTTTTATAAATAATACTGTTTTCATGGGATTTTCCAAGAAGCAGTACAATATCACCTTTTTGAGCCATTTTGAAAACTTCTCTAATGGCTTTTTGTCTTTCATGAATAATAAAAAGGTCTTTATCCATGATTTTGCCTTCTTTTTCAGCACCGGCCGCAATTTGTTTAAGAAGTTCTACAGGATCTTCACCACGAGGATCTTCATCTGCTAGAACAACTACATCACAATATTTTGCAGCAATTTGTCCTTGTAATGGACGTTTTGTAACATCCCGTTCGCCACCACTGCCAAATACAGAAAAAATCTTTCCTGAACAGCGTTTTCGTAATGGAGGGAAAATTGTTTCAAAGCTAGAAGGAGTATGGGCATAATCAATGATTACTTCAAAAGGCTGACCTTCATTTATAACTGTCATTCGACCTTTTATTGGTGTTAATGTTGAAACTCTGGAAGCTACATCTTCAAAAGAAAGCCCTGTAACACTACTAACGGCTGTAATGCTGGCCATAAGATTATATGCGTTAAATGCTCCAGGAATAGACGCTTTTACAGAAAATTTAACATGTTCTCTTGGAGTAGCAGAATTATAGTTTTCTCCATAAATTCCATCTTTTCCATCTGCATCAACATCAAAGGAAATTCCATATGTATCTGATACAATATTTGTGGCAGTCATGTAGCGAAGGTTAGCAGGAATTTCTGGAAGGGAAATTCTCGTGTTTTCTGATTCTGAGGCTGCTTTACCAGCTTTTCCTAAGGATGTAAAACCATAAACAGGATGATTTGTTGCATCAATAAAATATTTAGCAGAAGGATCTTCAAGATTTACAATACCAATGGAATTGATTTTCTTTTTCTGGCCCTGAATTGTTTTAATATGATTGTGTTTGTCCAAAGCACGGAAAAGATTTGCCTTATCACTTCTATATGTTTCAAAGTTTTTGTGGAATTCAAGATGTTCTAGTGTAACATTCATGAAAACTCCACAATCAAACATTATATTTCCACAACGGTTGAGTTTTGAAGAAAGACCGTGGGAAGAAGTTTCTACAACTGCGTAATCACAACCATTCATAAGCATTTCATTTAAATGATGTTGAATGATTGGTGCTTCTGGTGTTGTTTGATGCTGAGGATTTGGAATGGCTTCCCCACCAAGGGAATATTCTACGGTAGAAATAAAACCTGCTTTTTTTCCGCAGGCCCGTAGTAACTGCCAGATAAAGCTTACAGTTGATGATTTTCCTTCTGTTCCAGTAACCCCAAGCACAACCATTCGTTCTGATGGATTATCATAGAAGGTGCTGGAAACTGGAGCCATTGCATAACGAGAATCTGCTACGTTTATTAAAACTGGAGAAAATTTAATTTTATCCTGGGACATTTCATTTTGAATGCTTCGTTTAATAATTGCTTTTGCAATATCTTCTTGATTGCCAGGAGAAAGTGTTCCCTGATATATAACTGCATTTGCACCAGCCAGAATTGCTTCTGAAATAAATTTATTTCCGTCAATATGGGTACCTGGAAGAGCAAAAAATAATGAGTCAGTAGTAACTTCTCTAGAATCAAAAACAAGATTTGTAATTGGTATTTCGTTTATAACAGACAAATCAGTAATAACTGTTCCGTCAACGGCAACTACCTTGTGTTCAATGGAAGGCAGTAATTGTGAAAGTATTTTTTTCATACGTTTATAATAATGCTTATTTGTGATATAATCAATTTATGTTTGAAATTCGTGTTGAAGCTGATTTTGCAGCGGCGCATTTTTTGCGTGATTATAATGGAAAGTGTGAAAACCTTCATGGTCATAATTACAAGGTTTATGCTCATGTTAAAGGTTCAGAATTAAACGAAGGCGGAATGTTGATGGATTTTTCTAAATTAAAAAATGCACTTCGTTTTGTTTGCAAAAAAATTGATCATACAAATTTAAATGATATGGCAATTTTTAATCAGAATCCAAGTGCAGAGCGGATTGCAATGTACATATATAACGGAATTATTGAAGAAGTTAAAAAAGAAGGACTGGATTTATCTTTCGCTGAAGGGAAAACTTCACCAGTCCTTTATGCTGTTGATGTATTTGAAACTGACACTAGCCGTGCCAGATATTCTGTCTGTTGATTAAAGATTACATTCTTACTGGAACACCCATTTTATCTAAATCTTTCTTAATGCCATCTACTGTGTAACCCATTGTGTGAACCATGGATGCAATAAGAGCTGCATCTGCTTTTCCTTCTTTAAGCACATCAGCCAAATGCTGTGGGGTTCCGCCACCGCCACTTGCAATAACAGGTACAGGAACAGCTTCTGCAATCATTCTTGTAAGTTCTACATCATAGCCAGTTTTCATACCATCAGCATCCATAGAATTTAATACAATTTCACCAGCACCAAGACTAACACCTTTTTTTGCCCATTCAAGAGCATCAAGGCCTGTATCAACTCTGCCACCGTGAATTGTAGTTCCATATCCACTTGGTTTTGTAGAATCTTTACGCACATCCATTCCAAGAACAATACACTGGTTTCCAAAAATTCTTGCACCCTCTGTAATTAATTCCGGATTTTTTACAGCTGGGCTATTTAAAGAAACTTTTTCGGCACCTGCAAGAATTGTTGATCGGATATCTTCAATTGTATTAATTCCCCCTCCTACACAAAATGGAATAAAAACTTGGGAGGCAACTTTTGAAATTAAGTCCAGAATGGGACCACGACCACGGGCAGATGCAATAATATCATAAAAAACAAGTTCATCTACACCCTGTCGGTAGTATTCTTTTGCCATTTCTACAGGGTCACCAATATCAATATTATTTTGAAACTTTACACCTTTTGTTGTGCGACCATCTTTTACATCTAAACAAACAATTACTCTTTTCTTTAACATAGTGATTTCCTATAGTCTTTACAAATTTGCAAAATTCTTAAGTATCTGTAAACCAACTGCTCCAGATTTTTCTGGATGGAACTGGCAGGCAAAAATGTTTCCTTTTTGAATAACAGCGGGAACTTTAATTCCGTAATCAGCACAGGCTTTTATAACTGATTTGTCTTCTGGGCAGATAACATATGAATGAACAAAATAAAAATCAGCCCTTTGTGGGATATCTTTTAATATTGGACATTCTCCATTTGTAAATTCAAGATTATTCCATCCCATGTGAGGAACCTTTAATTCTTTATTTTGAAGAGCTGGATCAATTGAATAAAAATGTCTTATTTTTCCTGGAATTAATCCAAGACATGATGAATTTCCTTCTTCTGAAAATTCAAAAATAATTTGGGAACCAAGGCATATTCCTAAAAGAGGAAGGTTTGCGGCTGTTTTTTCCTTAATAAAAGAATCGAACCCTGTTTCTTTCAGCTGTTTCATGGCAAATGTTGCATCTCCAACACCAGGAAAAATTAATTTATCACATTTATCTAAATCAGCAGGTGATTTTGATAAAATAAAATCCATTCCAAGATGTGTTAATGAGCGTTGGACGCTTGTAATGTTTCCTGCGTTATAATCTATAATTCCAATCATGAGAAAAACTTAACGTAAACAAGGCTGTATTTCAAGTGTAAATTTTTACAATTTTGCCGATAATTTTTGTATGAGTATTAAGGATTATTTATCTATTGCATTAAAAGTTTTATCAAGCTGGCAGGTAATTGTTACTGTTGTTCTGATGATTATGGTTATGCATTTTGCCAACATGATTATAAATTACAGAAAGAAACCAAAGGTTCCAAAAAGAAAGAAAGGCAAGGAAGAAAAAACTGCGGAACCAGCTCCTGTTGCAGAAGAAAAAGAAGAGGAAAAATAAATAAAAAACGCAATTTTTTTTTGAAAATTGCGTTTTTTTTTATTTTAAAGCCATATTATCTATGTGGAGAATGTTGTAAAAGTTAGTGCAGATCCAAATCTTTATGATGATGATCCTGTGGCGAAAGCTGCTTTTGAGAATTTTGGTATAAAATATTTATTTCCGTGGCAACGACTTGTTATAGCAAATATTCTTGAAGCCTATGATTGTTTCTTAAAGTTAAAGGATATGTCTATTGAGGAACGGCTCTTGTTTGATAAAGAAAATACTGATTCTTTTTGTAAAGGAAGACAGATTGTTCTTTTACCAACAGGAGCGGGAAAATCTTTATGTTTTCAAGTACCTGCGTTGATTTTTGATGGACCAACATTGGTGATTTATCCATTATTGGCATTGATGTCTGATCAGCAGCGGCGTATGGAAGATGGAAGTTTGAGAAGTGTAGTTTTCCGTGGTGGGCAAAGCGAAGAAGAGAGAACTGAAAATTTTGAAAAAATAAAGAATGGTGCTCAAATTATACTTGCGAATCCAGAGGTGCTGCAAAGTGAGAAGTTAATTAATCAGTTGAAAAATGTTGGAATTAAACATATTGCGATTGATGAAGCTCATTGTGTTTCTGAATGGGGAGATACTTTTAGAAGTGCTTATCTTGGTTTGGGAAAGGTAATTGAACAAATTAATCCTCCTGTTATAACTGCTTTTACGGCTACAGCTTCGCCTTCAGTTTTGGAGCGGGTTTCGCAGATTTTATTTAATGGGATTGCTCATGTTGTTCGAAGCGAAAGTGATAGAAAAAATATTCGCTATTATGTGGTTAAAGCGGGTGCTAAAGATAAAGAAGCACTTTTGCTGGCGAAAAAAGAGCAGAAACCTTTGATATTTTTTTGTGGAACTCGGGACAAAGCTGAAGCTATGTGTAAGAAATTAAACATGGTTTTTGGTGATAATACTTCCCGATTTTATCATGCTGGATTAGAAAAAGAACAAAAAGAAGTTGTTGAAAAATGGTTTTATGAAAGTAAAGATGGGATTTTATGTGCTACTTGTGCCTATGGAATGGGGGTTGATAAAAAGGATATAAAAACGGTAATTCATTTGGAGCCTCCTGAAACCCCTGAAGCCTACATTCAAGAAGCGGGACGTGGAGGTAGGGATGGAAGTGTTGCAAAGGCAATTCTGTTATGGAGTTTAAACGATTCTTTAACTTTTGGTTTATATGGTGAAAAATCCCGGCAAGCTTATATTAAGCATTTTGCAGAAACAAGGGAAT
>JAHAZJ010000118.1 GCA_018385315.1 Treponema sp.
AATGGACCATTCAATTCTACAGGTGCCAGACTTTCTTTAATGTTTTCTGGCATTTCAGGAGCCTCTCCCAATACATGACGGCAATAATCCGACGATAAAGAAGGATGCTTTAATCCCATTAAAACAAAAGAACCTTCATCATTAAACACATCTTCTCCACGTTCCTTAATTGTTGCATAGGCACGGGCAGTTTCTTTATCAGCATAAACTCCATATTTCATGAACAACTCTTTAGCAGCTGTTTCTCTCTGCTTTTCGCTAATGTTCACAGGATATACAAAGTTTCGCATCATCAATTTGTTCTGTTCAAAAAAAGATTCCAGCCGTTCCAGATTTGCAGGATTTATGGGAGTAGAATCCTCTCTTTCACCCATATTTACCATAGAATTAAGCATTACAGGTTCTCCAGCAGGATTTACACACAAAGCCGCAGTAGAAGGTACAAAAAATCCACTAACAGGCATAGCAAGACGCCAGCTATAAAGCCCCGCAATCAATGAACCGTAATTTCCAGAATCAACAGAATAATAAATGTCACCATCAAGTTTATTTTTAATCTTAGCAAAAGAATATGGAAACAAGAAAATCTGAGCTAAAAGACGACAAACATTAGTCATATTTGCAACAGTAATATTTTTAGAATGAATATAATCCTTATCCTCAAAAATCTTAGAAATACAGGATTTAATATAAGCTTCTCCACCTTCCATTTCTACAGGATAAATATTTCCCCCATTCCAAACATAATCCGCCTCAGATAATCCACGAACAGTTCCTTTTTTATAAACAAGAACTGCCTTAATATTTTTTTTACCTTTTAGAACCTTAGCCAGCAAAGCACCAAGTTCACCGTTAGTATAATCAAGCAAAATAGTCTGCTTTCCTGCCAGCTGATTTGTTGCTTCAAGATAGGAACACAAATAAGAAACACCGTAATCCCGATGATGTCCCGTGTATCCGTTATAAAGTTCCATAAAAAACAACTTATCATCTATTTGACTGATTTTAGGTTCAAATGGAAAGGCAGAAGTTGCAATAGCTTCACAAATAATTGGAGAAAATTCATCTTTAATTAAAGCAGAGGTTAATGTTCCGGCAATAGATGTAAATGAGGTATTTTCATCTATGTAATAAATCCACCGTCGTAAATCTTCAATATCAGCAGGTACAAAAACTCCGCCATCAGATGGTACACAATCATTAACAGCTTGTGAAAAACTAACACGTAAATTTTTATTTCTGGTACTTGTAAATTTCATGCAGACTCCCAATTAAAAATAATTAGTCTTCAATCCCTGGAATATGTTTTTTAAGAGCTTCCATAAAGTTTTCACCAGAAACACCTTCTCTTAAACAAGCAAACATACAGTTATCTCCGGCAACAGTTCCTAAAATTTCATCCATATTTAAATTATCAAGAGCATTACAAACAGTATTTGCATGACCTGGGAATGTTTTAATAACAACAATATTTCCACTCCAGTCAATGCTAATGTAGCCCCGCAGGAAATCCTGAATATAAATTGCCTGACTTTCAGGACTATCCTCATCACCAGGAAGCGCATACATATATCCCGACTTTCCATCAGGCACTTTTCCAACTTTTAACAGCTTCAAATCACGACTCAAAGTTGCCTGAGTAACGTCATATCCTTCCTTTAAAAGCAATGCCAGCAATTCATCCTGACTTTCAATTGTATTGTTTTTTATTAAATTTATAATTGCCTTAAGGCGTGTCTGTCGTTCTTTCATACCATTCTCTCAAAGTGTGATTTTATAAATTTACTATATTTTAAGATTTTATACAACGTAAGAAGGAGAATCGCTATTTTAGTTCTGTAAATATAGGTTCAATATATTTTTTATCCATGAGACTGTAATTTTTAGAAATCATTTCACCTTGTTTCTTTTCTTCTTCTGTAGCATCTTTTTTATTCAAGAGAGATTTTGCAAACATTTTCATTGCAAATCTAGAAATTGGCTTCATATTTTTATAATTGATTCCACCAGGACAAAAAAATACTTTTACCATTATTTTTTCATCTGCAGTAAAAAGTATCCCCTACTGCCTGAAGCCGATTCATAAAAGCAATCAGAAGTCCAAAAAGTCCATATTGTGGTGGCATAATATTCAAAACATCAGCATTTGTTATATTCATATTATGCAATATGTTGCTTATTATAGACTTATGTCAAGATTTCTTATTGGAAATTTATATTTTTTTTCCAAAAGTGGTCCGATTTTGCATATTAAAGCCATATTACTAATAGATAAATATGGAGGTACCTATGGGACAATTCAGTAAAAAATGGGAAGATTTGGATTTTTCAGATAATTTTATTTTCTGCAAAGTAATGAAGAATGAAGAACTATGCAAAGAGATGCTGCAAATACTTCTTAAACTTAATATTAAGAAAATTGAGTATTTAAATACTGAACAACATATTGAAACAATTTATGACGCAAAAGGCATTCGTATGGATGTATTTCTAAAAGATTCAGATAAAGTAATTGATATAGAAATGCAAACAGGTAATTATGATGATTTATTTTTACGTTCCAGATACTATCAAAGTGCTGCGGATATAAGCACAGTTCCACGCAGAACAAAATTCAAGGACCTGAAAGAAAATTACATTCTTTTTATTTGTAAAGATGATCCACTTGGACTAGGGCTTCCCTGTTACACTAAAAAATCAATAATCGCAGAAGATGCATCTATTATGTATAATGACAAAACCCATAATGTTTTTTATAATTGTAGTGCATATGCAAAGGAAAAAGATGAATCTGTCCGTTCTGTGCTAGAATTTATTTATAAGTATAAAGCAGATTCACCATTTACAAAGAAACTTGAAAATTCTGTATCAGAAGTAAAAATTCAAGAAGCAATGCGAGGTGAATATATGTTTGTACAGGATATTATCGACGAAGAAAAAGAACAGGCAAGAGAAATAGGTTTAGCTGAAGGAAGAACAAAAGGTTTAGCTGAAGGAAGAGCTGAAGGAAGAGCTGAGGGGATATCTGAAGGTAAAACTGAAGTATTCAAAAAATTACTTAATACTAATACATTAACTGCCGAACAAATTTCTGAACTATTCCAGATTCCTTTAACTGAAATAAAATCTATTGCAGAATCTTGTTAAAGAAAAAAACGCAGACTTGGAAAACCAATCTGCGTTTTTTTAATTTCCATTTGACGGGTTTGCAAACCTTTTTAGTTTAGCATAAGGTTTGCATAAGCTTTCAATGCACCTTCCATTTCGCCAGCAAGTACTGCTGTTGCTAATTTCTTACCAAGCTGTACACCTTCCTGGTCAAAGCTGTTTACATTCCATACAAAGCCCTGGAACATAACTTTGTTTTCGTAGTGAGCAAGCAAAGCTCCCAAAGATTTTGGATTAAGGTCTTTACCGTAAATCAAGCTTGAAGGACGGCCCCCAGCAAAAGCTTTGTTTGGATTTTCATCTTTTTTACCGCAGGCAAAAGCTACAATCTGAGCAGTTACGTTTGCACAAAGTTTTGTCTGGCTTGTAGAACCTTTAATTGTTACATCGTCACCAGTCTGATTTTCCTGGAAAGCAATGAACTGTAATGGAACAATGTCTGTTCCCTGGTGCAACAACTGGTAGAATGAATGCTGACCATTTGTTCCAGGTTCACCAAAAATTACAGGGCCTGTTACATAGTCAATTTTTTCTCCAAAGCGGTTTACAGATTTACCGTTAGATTCCATATCAAGCTGCTGCAAGTGAGCTGGGAAACGGCTAAGAGCCTGTGAATATGGAAGAATTGCAGTTGCAGGATATTCCTGAACGTTTCTTTCGTAAACACCAATTAAAGCGTCCATCAAAGCTGGGTTTTCGCAGATATTTTTGTTCAAAGAAAGCTTATCTTCTTCTGCAGCACCATCAAGGAAGTTCTGGAATACTTTTGGTCCAAATGCAAGGCTCAAGATTGCTCCACCAACTCCAGAAGTTGAAGAATAGCGACC
>JAHAZJ010000136.1 GCA_018385315.1 Treponema sp.
AATATATTAATAAACACAATTATGGAGATTTAAATGAAAAAATCCTTATTAATTCTTAACAGTTTAATGATTGTTTTTTCTATTTTAGGTTGTTCAAAATCTACTGAAAAAATATCAGAAAAACAAAATTCTTCAACAGGAATGATTTCTATTAATGTTGGAGGACTTGTTAATTCAAATAAAAGTGAATCCACATCACAATCAATTTCATGGACAGATGCACCATCTTTAAAAGAAGTTTTTGTTTATTCTGGCTATTTTGATCGCTTTGGAATTGCCTGTGAATTAAATGAAATTGGAAATAAAACTACGGCAAAAGGTTTAGCATACCAGGCAAACAGTACTACTCCCGGAAATGAATGTAAACCTCAATTCATTTTCTGGTATCCAAAACCAGCCATAGGAGGCTCTTACACAGATTCAACTGGAAAAACAATTACAGTTCCAACAAACTTGAACTTTGCTGCTAAAATGGATCCCTACTTAAAAGCCGTTAGTGCTGCAGGTTTGCAAATGCGTGGTCATGTACTTGTGTGGCATTCTCAAACACCAGAATGGTTCTTTACCAAAAATTATGAAGATGAAGTAATTGTTGATGCAAACGGTGTTCCAACAAATCTTGCAGATAAGGCAACCATGCTTGCAAGACAGGAATGGTATATTAAATCAGTTCTGGAACATGTTGCAGAATGGGAAGAAGCAAATGGGTATGCTGGAAAAAGTACAGAAAAAGAATCTGGTAAAAAACACCTTATATATGCCTGGGATGTTGTAAATGAAGCAGCTGCTGATGATGCAACAAAAACAAATTATTTAAGAGGTGATACTCCAAATACAAAAAACAAAGCTCCAAATGCACCAAATGGAAATGGTTCTCGCTGGTACCAGATTTTTGGTGATGACACTTTCATTACAAATGCATTCAGACTTGCAAATGCATATGCCCCATCAGATGTCCTTCTTGCTTACAACGATTATAACTGTTATTTGGAATGGACTGAAGGATATAAAACATCTGCAATCTGTTCTATTGTAAAATCAATTCAGAATGCACCTGCAAAAAAAATCAATGGAAAATTAATAAAACCTAGAATTGATATTATTGGTATGCAAAGCCATGTGGGAGAAACTTATCCTACACTTTCTGGTGTTGAAACTGCAATAAAAACCTTACTTAACTTAGGTCTTGATATTCATATTACAGAATTTGATATTGCCACAAAGAAAAAAAATGAACAGCCCTTATTCAAACAATATTTCAAATTATTTATGAAATATAGCAAAAATAAAGGAACAACTATAAAAGGTCATGGAATTACAGGTGTAACTGTATGGGGAATTAATGATGAAAACTCTTGGATTGGACAAGGTGGACAGCAATTCCCTCTTCTCTTTACAAAAAAAGGAAGCAAGTATATGACAAAAGATTGTTTTTATGATTTGATTAATCTGACAAAATAATTTTTGATTAAAACATAGAAACTTTAAAATATAAAAGGCATTTCTCATTAAAGAGGAATGCCTTTATTATTTAGATTTTAATTCGATTATATTTAGTAATAATCAAGTAAAAATAAATTATTTTGCTCTTTCGAGGAATGAACCGTCACGTGTATCAATAACGATTTTGTCATCAGTGTTGATGAATAATGGAACACGAACTTCAATTCCTGTATCAAGAGTAGCAGGTTTCAAAGATTTTCCAGAAGTATCACCTTTTACACCTGGTTCACAGTAAGTTACAGTACGTGTAACACGAACTGGTAAATCAATACCTACAGGTTTTCCTTCATAGAATGTAAGATTTACTTCGAGATCATCATCTGGAGTAATATAACCAGCATAATCACCAAGATCTTCTTTAGCAAGTTCGAACTGTTCGTATGTATCCTGATCCATAAATACGAATGTATCGCCATCGATGTAAGAAAGTTTTGTTGCGTGGCTATCAAGATCTACTTCATCAAATTTTTCACCAGCATCAATACCAAGATCTTTTGTTGAGTTTGTAACAAGATTCTTTACACGGAAACTTGTTACCATACCAGCACGTCCTGAGCGCTGACCGAGCATCTTCTGAACAATAAGAGCTTCACCTTCATACAAGAAAGCAGTTCCTACTTTTAACTGTGATGTCATTAACATAATATAAAACCTCTAAAAATAGAATTACAAATTTATAATAACATTATAACATTTTTTTCAATGTATGTCATTAAGTTAGTTGCAAGGTCGCCATTTTTTCTTAAAGCAATACTAAAATCCTTAAAACCGTATGAAATTTTATCCGAATTTTTTAAAAATTTAAAAAAGGAAAATTCCAGTTCTTCTATAGAAACATCATTCTCCTTTGTATTAAATAAAATCCAAAATTTTTCTATAATACAAAAATCATCTTTTGAAAAATAAGGACGCATTTTTTCAAGCAACGCCTGTACTTTCACAAGTTGATATTCTTCCGATTGAGGATAAGCATTCCAAACAAAAGGAATTCCAGAAAGGCAAGCACGGGCCATAGATTCTTCACCACGAATCACTAGAATAGAACAACTCTGCATCATAACATCCCATTCATTTTGATTAATAAAATCTAATTCTGTAAGGCCAAACTTTTCTTTTTTATTTAAAGATTTATAACAATCCATAAAAGATTGCTTTCCTTTTCCCTGAGCAACCAATACATTTCTGTCAATGCTATTTTCAATAAACCATTTATTCAATGCTTTAAAATATGGATAAAAATTCTTTTCATAAGTAAAAAATAAAATTGGACCATTAGGATTTCTAGGCTTAATATCCCGCCATAAATTATCAATAATCAATCCACCAGTTTTATTTGTAAAACCTGGCATAAAATTAACTTTTTGAACCTTTTTACTTCTAGTTAGAGATTCCATACAATGAAAAGTTTCTGCGTAATCTTCTGCTGTCAAATAATCAAGCATAATAATTTTCACAGTTCTTTCCAGTTTTTTTTCAAAAAGAATTTGTTCCATCCAATCAGGACGACCACATTGAAAGCACTCAATAATTGTTTCTAACTCTTCCCCGTCATTTTTCAAAAAATAATTAAAACAAAAATCAAAAGAATGCCAATTAAAGATATGTAGTTTTTGAACAAACTGATAATCTTGATTCCTTTTAACTTCATTACATATCTTATTAAAAGAATCAAGATCATCAACAATGAGATTAATTTTATTATTTGGAGATATTTCCGCAATTTGTTTAGAAAGACGGTAAACTACACCAATATCACCAAAGTTATCAACAACTTTGCATAAAAAAGAGATGGTCATATTAGTTTACTTTGCTATATAAATCACTTACTTCTTCACGCCAGGAAGCTTTTTTGTCTCTTTCTTCCCATTCAATTATTTTTTTTATTGTAAAATGTTTCTGATCACGAATATTTTCATAAGCCAAAACACCAAATCTGCCCTGACCAATATAGGCAATTTTTTCATTTTCACCTACAGTTTCATTTCCTTCAACCTCTTTAAGAGCACATTCAAAATGAATAGGATTTCCACTTGTTCTATCAGCTAATGCACTTGCAATTTCCAAAATAGGATTTCCGCATTTTTCACAGATTGTCTGACGTGTTTTTAATTCCTGAATCGCCTTTTTTCTTTCTTTCAGTACATTTTCGTCTTCATAATTAGTTCTGGAAGGTTCAAATTTTTTCTGTTTTGGCTGTTCATTAGAGTTATTATTTTTTTGTCCGCCATTTTTCTGCTGATTATTCCAGTTATTATGATTTTTGTTTCGACGATTTTTGTACATTATTTTCTCCTGACTCAGAACTATTGATTCTGAATTTTTAATTCTTCAGGATTTTCAACAAGCTTTCCACTAATTACCTGAGCAATTCTCTGGATTGCACTATCGAGATATTCCTGACTATGTATTTTTTTTCTTAACTCCAAAATACGGGGAGACAGATTCATTTCATCTGTTTTTTCAAGTACTAAAGTTGTTGTTGATGTTCCACCCGAAATCATAAAAGCTCCATAAAGGCATTTTCAATATGATACACCTCTGACATACCAGGCATATCAATAACAATCACATCATATCTTATGTAACTGTTACTATATTGTCGATTATTTAACAGAAAACGTTTAGAAGTTTTTATAATTCTCTCTTGTTTATCTTTATTTAGTACCTTTGAAAGATAATCTAAATTGCCCTTGGGTAAACTTTTTACTTCTACAAAAACAATTAAATTATCTTTCTTTACAATTATATCAATTTCGCCGAATCTTGTCCGCCAATTTTTATGTAAAAGTTCATAACCATTGCGCAACAAAAATTCAAGGGCTTTGTTTTCTCCTTCATTACCAATTACTTTTGTATTAATATTATACCTCGTTTTGTAATATTGATGAAAAAATAATTGCAAGAACTTCCCAGGTTTCTTCACTTACAGCATCACCAATATCCTGTGACATAAGAATTTCTACTGCAGAATCTTCAATCTTAACTGGAATATTATTTTTTTCTGCCAGCTCTAAAATTTTTTTTGCAGTTAAGCCTGTGCCTTTAGCTGTAATAAAAGGGGCAAATGCATTTTTTGGATACTTTAATGCAACAGCTTTTTGTTCCATATTTACACTTCTCCATCAACCTGAAAAAAGTCTTCCATTCCGTAACAGTTACCCTGGATTTTTTCTGCATCTTCCCATTTTACTTCAATATCAAATCCGCTTTGTAAAAGTTTTTGTTTCAACCTTTCAATAATGCTAGTTTGTTTTTCAGATTCAGTGGAATTTACTAAAAGTGATTTACAATGATTATTCTCAAAATTTAAAACAAAAATCTGTTTTTTTTCATTAATATTATGTTCTATACAAAATTTAATAATTTTCTTTTCATCCGACAACAATATTCTAAAAATACCAGATGAAATTTTTGTATTATTTTCCGTAATCTCAAAAGGAAATATGAGCCAGCTTCCATAACCACTAATATCTTTTTTTGTACCAAGATTATTTGCAATTGTAATTAAACCTATAGGGTTATCTTCATTTTCTAAAAGAGAATTAAAAAAAGCTTTAAGAGTTTTAACATTTATTCCATCTGTCAACTGATTCTTTTCAATCTTATTATTTTGATAAAAGTCCCTTTTGTTTTGCTTTTTTCCATCTTTTTCAAATTCATCCTCAAGACTCAACAAAACATCTGCAATTGCATCAGCATCAAATTCCATGCCTTTTTGCAAAAAATCCATAATTAGTTCAACTGCAAGCTTTTCTTTCCCAGGATATTTTGCCGCAATATCATGAATTTTATTCATTAATGTCCCATTAAACTTAAGACCAAGATTTTTCATCTGCAGTAATATTGTATTAGAAAGATTATCAGGAATCATTCCCATAGATTTAATAAAGTTTGCAAGAGATTGTGATTGTATTAACTCTAACATGGAATTATTTTGATTAGTCTGTAAAATTTTTGTAATTGTAACAGGATTTGTAACAGAAGCTTCTTTTTGTGGTACAACAGTTATAACACCATTTTGTTTGATTATATTGGCCTTAAAAACGGTACCTTTCTGCAAAGTTTTTTCCGAAAAGATATTTGTCCGCACACCTGCAATTGAACTTTCATATCGATTATTTCCTAAATCTCCAAGAATTCTTACCAACACCTGACTTCCGTTTTGAAGAACCTTTTGAGGAGTAACATGATTTATCTGAATATTATTATTGATATGAATTAAATTATCTGCCACAAAAATATTTTAACATAAAAAAAGCCCGCAGTATATTACCACGGGCAATTTCAATTAAAGTTTATTATTTAAACTTAAATTAGTTCTGTGAAGCAGCTTCAGCGGCAGCAGCAGCTTTTGCTTCAGCAGCGGCATTTGCAGCAGCATTACGAGCATTCAAAGCTTCAGTAACTTTAGCACCTACCAAAGTCTTAACTTTAGCATCCTTACCAATCTTATCGCGTAAGTAGTAAAGTTTAGCACGACGTACTTTACCAGGACGTACAATTTCAACTTTTACGATACGTGGAGAGTTATATGGGAATACACGTTCTACACCTACACCGTATGAAATTTTACGAACTGTGAAAGTCTGGCGAGCACCAGCGTTCTTTTTACAAAGTACAATACCTTCGTAAACCTGAACACGTTCTGTTTTACCTTCAATAATTTTGAAGTAAACTTTTACTGTATCACCTACATTAAAATCCTGTGCACCAGGTCTTTTCTGTGTTTCTTCAATAGTTTTAATAAGATCCATTATGATCTCCTTTTTAGTTTTACTTCTTTTTTTGCTTTTTACCTTTTAAAGAAGTAGATTCTGTTATTTCCTCAATCATCTTTTCGGCTTCGTCAGAAAGCTGGCCTTTCATTCTGGCAATTGCAATCAAATCTGGTCGATTTGCCAAAGTTTTTTCCAACCGCTTTTTAAGCCGCCACTTTCGAATCTCCTCATGATTACCACTCAGTAAAACTGGTGGAACCTTCATACCCTTCCATTCTTCAGGATGAGTATATTGTGGATACTCCAAAAGTCCATCACAATAACTTTCTTCTTCCAATGATTCATGAGAAATTACTCCGTCTACTAAACGATAAACAGTGTCTATAACAACTGTTGCTGCAACTTCTCCCGATGACATTACATAATCTCCAATAGAGATTTCTGCGTCAACATAAGAATCAATAATTCTTTGGTCAATACCTTCGTAACGACCACAGATAAAAACAAGTTCGTCCTTGTGACTTAATTCTTCAGCTGCTTTCTGTGTAAGTTGTTTTCCGCTGGGTGTTACATAAATAACATACTTTTTGCGGGCATTTACACTATCAAGCGCTTTTGAAAGAGGTTCAGGAAGCATTAACTGCCCGGCTCCTCCTCCGTACGTTCCGTCATCACAGGTATGGTGTTTATCAGTAGCAAAATCTCTGATGTTCACCAGATCGTAAGCAATAATTTCCTTTTCTACTGCCTTGGCCATGATTGAGTTTTCAAAAAAAGCCTTAACAATATCTGGAAATAAGGTTAGCACAGTAAATTTCATGGAATTACTCCAGAATCCAGAGGTGCATCAATTGCACCGTACTATTCTTAATATCTACCTTACCAATAAACTGGTTATTAAAAGGTACAAGAACCGTTCGGTCACAACACTCGGAGAGCGAAACTTCTAACAAGTAACCACCTCCGCCTTCCAAAACGTCTGTGATTGTCCCTATAATTTTAGGTGCACCCAACGTTGCCGGATCGTCTTTATTCTCATATACAAGAGAACAATTTGTTAAATCTTCAATATACCACTCATCTTTTCCCAAAGGTTTGCAGTATTTTCTTGGAGCAAGAATCTCCCACTTATTATACTTAAGTATTTCAGTGTCGGAATCTATACCCTTGAATTTTACATATGCAATTGCATGTCCTAAAGAAACCGATTCAACCTTTGCTTCTTTTTGCAAATCGCCATGTATCAAAGTAACTTCCTTTAACTTAAGCAAATGCTCATATTCACCAGAAGTACTTTCAACCTTACATTCACCCGAAAAACCATGTGTTCCACGAATGAATCCCACAACTAATTGTGCTTTTTCCATCAGCCCCATTCCCAATAATTAATTATCAAGAATATCAAGACTATATCTTTTACCGTCTTTTACAGCTGAAGCACTTAAAACAGTTCTCATAGCCTTAGCAATGCGACCGTATTTACCGATTACTTTGCCAATATCGCCATCTGCTACTTTAAGCTGCAGCACCATGCCCTTCTCGCCTTCAGTTTCGTTTACAGATACAGCTGACGGATCATCGACCAATGATTTTGCGATGTATTCAATCAGGTCTTTTTCCATTTCCTAGCCTCTCTGTAACTTATTTTGCCTGTTTAGCAGACTGACGATTCATTAATTTCTTAACGATATCTGTAGGCTGAGCACCAACACTGATCCAGTAATTTACACGATCCATATCGATTGAAACCTGTGAATCTTCCTTAGCAATAGGTTGGAATGTTCCAATTTCTTCGATACATGCACCGTCACGAGGCTTGCGTGAATCCTGTACTACTACACGATAGCAAGGTCGTTTTTTTGTACCAAATCTCTTTAGTCTGATTTTGACCATTTATATCCTCCATGGCACTGTCACCAGCACCAAATTTTTCATTTTGGACACAATAACACCAATTGTGTATATCGAAACATAATTTTATATAAAATACACTTTTTAATCAAGTATTTGAAAAGCGAGACAGGAAAAGTTTTGTTCTTTCGGCCTGTGGATTATTAATCACGTCATCAGGCTTTCCTTGTTCCACAATTACACCACCGTCCATAAAAATAATTTTACTTGAAATATCACGGGCAAAAGCCATTTCGTGAGTAACAACAACCATAGTCATTTTTTCACTGGCAAGTTCTTTAATAACTGCAAGGATTTCACCAGTAAGCTCTGGATCTAAAGCTGATGTTGGTTCATCAAATAACAAAACTTCTGGTTTAAGTGCAAGGGCTCTTGCTATAGAAACACGTTGCTGCTGTCCACCACTTAATTCACAAGGATAATTTTTTGCTTTTTGATCTAATCCCATTCTCTTTAATAAACTCATTGCAGTTTCAAGAGCATCTTCTTTACTTTTCTTTAATACATGAATCTGTGGATCCATAACATTTTTAAGAACTGAATAATGTGGAAACAGATTAAAATTTTGAAAGACAAGACCACTATATAAAGTAATATCAGAACAAGTTTTTTTATCTGAATATTTGCCATCTTTTACAAGAGTTTTTCCGCATATTTCAATTGTTCCATTGGTTACAGTTTCCAATTGAGATATACATCTTAAAATTGTTGATTTACCACTTCCACTAGGGCCAATAATGCTAAGAACTTCACCTTTATGAACGTCAAAGGAAATACCTTTTATAATCTGTAAATCACCAAAATTTTTAACAAGATTATTTATAGTAACAATTTTATCCATATATTTTCCTTCTAGTTATAATAAGAAAGTTTCTTTTCCAATTTACGGAATATAAAAGAAACACCCCAGTTCATGACAAAATAAAAAACTCCGGCAATTAGCAGAGGCGCAAATGATACCATTCTGTTAGAAGAATTTTTTGCATAAAACATTAATTCCTGAATACTAATGATTGTTACCAATGAAGTATCCTTAACTAATGTAATAACTTCATTTCCCATGGCAGGTGTAATTCTTTTTACAACCTGAGGTAAAATAATTCTAAAAAATGTTTGTTTTGATTTATATCCTAAAACTTTAGCAGCTTCATATTGTCCTTTTGGGATAGATTCAATTCCACCACGGTATATTTCTGCAAAATAGGATGCGTAATTTATTGAAAATGCAACAATGGCTGCTGCAAATGAAGGCCAGCTGATTGTTACATCAAACAGTCTAATTGAAATAAATTTTGGTACAAAATAAACAATAAGTAACTGAAGCATTAAAGGTGTACCACGAATAATTAAAAGAAAAAGATTTGTAAGCTTTGAAAGAAATTTATTCTTTGACATTCTTCCCATTGAAATTGGTAGAGCAAGAGGAATTGCAAAAAGCAATGTAAGAATAAAAATGCTTAATGTAAGTCCTGTTCCTTTAAACATGGTATCTAACATGTTTAAATAAGAAGTTACATTTTTAACATCTGCATGAAATACATTAACAAAAAAATTAATAAAAGTTTGATTTGCCATATTAAAAAAAAGAATAGAGATGCTGAAAAAAATCAGCATCTCTACATAAAATTATTTACCAATTACAGAAATATCTTTACCAAACCACTGGTTAGAGATTTTTGCAACAGTTCCATCCTTTGTCATTTCAAGCAATGTGTTCCAAACATCATCTCTAAGCTTTGCGCCATCATCAGATTTTCTGAAACCAATTCCGTAACCTTCTGCAGCAAGAGGTTCTTCTACAACAACAAGAGAATCATCCTTTGTAGTAGAAATCATATATCTTGCAACAATGCTGTCCATTACTACACCATCAACAGATCCAACTTTTAAATCTGTAAGAGCTGTAAGATTTTCTTCATAATAAACAACAGCCTTTAAAGAATCAGCAAACTCTTTATTATCATTAATAGCTTCTTCTGCACTTGAACCTGCCTGACAAGCTACAGTAATACCCTTTGCCTCTGCAAGTGTTTTAATTCCACTCTTAGCTCTTACAACAAGAACCTGATCGTTATTCAAGTAAGCAGGAGTAAAAGACATAGAATTAATTCTTTCATCAGTAATAGTAAAACCGTTCCAGATACAATCAATACTACCAGAAGAAAGTTCCATTTCTTTTGCATTCCAATCAATTGGTTTTGCTACGAATTCAAGACCTAATCTTTTTGAAACTTCTTTTGCTAAATCAATGTCGTAACCAACAATTGAACCATCAGCTTCAGTAAAGCCCATTGGAGGGAAAGATGCATCAAGACCTAAAACAAATTTCTTTGAATCAGCTTTTTTGCAACCAACCATTGTAAACAATGTTGCAGCTGTTAAAACTGCAAGAACAATTTTTTTCATTTTATACCTCATTATTTATAATAATTTTCAAAAATTAAATCCCAGTCATCTTCTTCAGAGTCTACATCATCAGATTTATTTGATGATATAAAGTTTTTCAGTGAATCAATTTGTTTTTGAACTGCAGAAGATGCAGGACCACCTGTTACAGTACGAATTTCTACACAATTTTTTGGTGTAATTAAATCATAAATATCTTTTTCAAACAATGGACTTGCTTTCTCATATTCACTAAAATCCAATTCTTCCAATTTAAGATTTTGCTCAATTCCAATTCTTACAAGACCAGCAGATACTCCATGAGCAGTTCTAAATGGCAAACCTTTTCTTACCAGATAATCTGCCACATCAGTTGCATTCAAATACCCACCTTCGCAACCTTTTGCCATAACATCTTTATTCCATTTTGCAGTACGAACCATTTCTCTAAAAATACGTACACTGGAAATTACAGTATCATAGGCTTCAAAGAAAGAGGCTTTATCCTCCTGCATATCTCTATCATAGGATAATGGAAGGCCTTTCATCATTGTAAACAAAGCTACCATATCACCATAAACACGGCCTGTTTTACCTCTAATTAATTCAGCAAAATCAGGATTTTTCTTTTGAGGCATGATTGAGCTACCAGTAGACCATTTTTCACTTAAATCAATGAAATTAAATTCTGTAGTAGACCAGTAAACAATCTCTTCACAAGCTCTTGAAAGATGCATCTGTATCATTGATAAATCGGAAGCTACTTCAAGATAATAATCTCTATCAGAAACTGTATCTAAGGAATTTGCTGTTACACCACTAAAATCATTCAACTCAGCTTCAAATTCACGATTTAATGGTAAACCGCTGGTTGCCAAAGCACCTGCACCAATAGGAGATAAATCAACACGTTTAAATGCATCGGAAAGGCGGTCTGCATCTCTATAAAACATCCAGGCCCATGCACAAATATGATGAGCCAATGTTACAGGCTGAGCATGCTGCATATGAGTAAAACCAGAAATAAGAGTATCTTTATTTTCAGAAGCAATATTTACAAGAACATTTATTAACTGAACAAGCTCCTTTTTAAGCATTTTAATCTGATGCTTTAAATAAAGTCTTTCATCTAAAGCAATCTGATCATTTCGGCTGCGACCAGTATGAACTTTTTTTCCAGGTTCCCCCACTCTATCTGTAAGGGTTGCTTCTATAAAAGAATGAATATCTTCTGCACTTAAATCAACCTTAAACGGATTTCCATTTTTATCTTTTCCCTTGAGCAAATCTGTTTTGATAGAATTAAGCCCGTTAATAATAGCATCCATTTCATCTTCAGAAATTAGATTCTGTTTACAAAGCATTTTTGCATGAGCAATACTTCCCTGAATATCTACCATTGCCATGCGCATATCATCATTAATTGATGTTTCAAAATTTACGGCAGCGGCATCGGGACCTTCTAGAAAGCGACCATGCCAAAGTGCTGCGTGATTATCTGTTGTGATTGTACCGTGTGAATTTGCCATAAAAATTATTATATAGAAAAAAAGACTGTGGGTAAACACCGACAGAAATTAGATTATTATTGAAAAAAAAAGAGATTGGCATAATAACCAATCTCTTTTTATAAAAACTTATTCAGTCTTAAAATTATTTGTTAACAGCGTCAAGACGTGACTGCCAGCTATCTTTGAGCGTTTCATAAGTTTCCATTGGATCAGCACCACCACAAATACTCCAAGACATTTCAGCTACATTCAAATCTGGAACAAGTGTCTGAATTGATTCTGTAGCATTATCCATCATCAACTGAAGAGTTTCATTTACAGCTCTTTCATCACGGAATGATGACCAATATCCTTCTTTCCATGCTTCTGGATCGTCATATTCAGGAACATCTTCTGTATAGAAATCAACAATTTTTGCAATCTTAGCAAGAGTTGCATCATCATAGTATGATGGGATTACCCACATATTAGAAGAGTTAAGAGATGGGTATTTTCCAGTTCCTTTTGGTCCTTTTGGGAAACATACAAATCCATAGTCATCTTTCATAGAAGCAAATTTACCATTTGGCTGAGCATTGTATTCATCTTCTACGATAAATGCAACTTCACCATTCTGGAAACAACCGAAATAGTAGTCCCACTGATCATCAGCACCCTGTGGTCTCTGATATTTCTGGAACATATCACGTGTCCAGTTCCAAGCTTCCATAGCATTGTCTGAGTTAGATGTATTTACGAATTTACCATCGATGTATGAAATGATTGCAGCATTATTTGATTCAAGAGCGATTGGTCCAAAAAGGTCATTTTTAGAAGCCATAGCATACTGATCAATAATACCATCGTTATCTGTATCTTTTGTTAATTTAGCACAGATTTCTTCAAATGCTGCCCATGTCCATGTACCATCTTTCTGCATATCATAAAGAGATTCTGGATCAACACCATTTTCCTGAAGGATTCTCTTATTAAAGAATACACCAGTACGTGGTTCTGGTTTACCATAACCAAATGTATAGAAAGAATCACCATTTCTAAGTTTATTAATTAAACCCTGATCCCATTTTGCTTTTTTCCAGTCAAGACCTGTTTTAGAAAGGTCTGCCCAGAAGCCCTGCTGCAAACCAGCAAGAGCTGAACGATGATCAACTATGTATACAGCATACTTGCTAGAATCTGCTGTGATACAAGCATTTGCAACTTCAGTTGGATGATTTGCCCAACCAGCTAAATCCTTCTGAACAGCCTTAAAATTATAAGTTTTTTCCATCCAAGCACGGAAAGCCATCTGGTCTGCCTGCTGTGTAGAAGCAGCTTCAGCATCTGGATTAGTCCACCAGTCATAAATTGTAACTTCCATTCCACCGAAATCATAAACTTTTCCTGTTGCAGGATCGATTTCTGCAGAATACCCTTTGTAAGTAGCGTCCTTAGAACGCTTTACTTTAGCAGCACCGTCTTTTTTGTCACCTCCACAGCTTACAAAAGCAAGAGAAGCGAGCAAAGATGTAGCAACTAATACTTTTCCAATCTTTTTCATTTTATACTCCTTTTTCAAAAGATTTACCTCTTATATATAGTATATCACAAGATATATTAAAAACAAATTTATATTTTCTATTCTTTCATACCTGTACTTGTTAAACTTTCAACAAATAATCTCTGACAGAATAAATAAAGAATAATTAATGGAATTATTGCCATAAGTATACCTGTTGAAAGAACAGCATTTGCGTATCCCAAAGGTGCATTTACAGAAGCTCCATTAAGAATTGAAAGATAAGCACCAAAACGATCAACTAAACTTGTAAGTCTTATTGCTATCATTTTAATGTTTCCTAAGAATAATGATGCATAGAATCCATCTGTCCACTGCCATACAAATGAGAACAAGAAACAAGAAGTCAATATTGGCTTTGCTCCAGGAATCATAATTGTAAAGAATGTTTTAAATGGCCCACATCCATCTACATAAGCAGCTTCTTCAAGTTCAAATGGGAATCCCATAAAGAACTGACGAATCATAAAAATGTATAAACCATTTTTAAGTCCCATACATCCACAACACATTAAAAAATATGGTAATGGAGTACCTCGAAGGTTAAAAGTCATTCCAAATATTTTGAAATATCGGAAATGAAGGAACAAAGATGTGGAAATTGTCTGTGGTGGAATAATAATTAACAATAATACACAGAAAAACCAGAATCTTTTTAATGGGAAATTGAATCTAGAAAAACCATAACCAACTAAAGCACAGAAAAAGACTTCAATTGCTGAAAAAACTAATGAAACCCAAATTGTATTCCATAAGGTTTCCTTAAATTCAATTAAATATGATGCCATTTTCCAGTTATTTACAGAAAAGTGCTTTGGTACAAGAACAATGGTTGTATCATACAAATCCTGTTCGGCCATAAAACTTACTGCAATTTTATTCAAAATTGGCTGAATAATCATAAAACATAGACCAAAAAGAATAATTGCACGGAAAAATGATAATCCATACTTTTTAACAGTTTCTTTTAGTAAAATACCATTTGAAGCTTCATTTCTTTTCCAAAAGTTTTCTTTTGCTACAGCAACTGTCTGTTTATTTTTTTTAGTCATGATTTACCACCTTTGAAATAATTAATGATGTAAGTCCTATTAACAACATACATACTGCAAAATAAATCCATGATAATGCAGAACTATAACCGTAATTTAATTGATCAACCATCTGAGTATTAATCTTTTCCATAATCTGGTTATCAGTCTTCATAAAGAAGTCTACAATTGTATAAATCCAACATACAAGCATTAAAGGACTAATCATTGGTACTGTAATTTTCCAAAGTTTTTCCCAAGCTGTACAACCTTCCATATCTGCAGCTTCATACATACTTGCTGAAATATTCTGCAATCCAGAAAGGAAAATTATAATCTGAATACCAGAGGCCATTGCTACATCATAAATAGAATCAATAATTTCGAACAAAGTATTAAACACTTTCTGGCTAGGACCGCTTACACCACCTGTATTTGTTAATAAAACTTGTTCTAGAACATCTGTAATAGAATTTCCACTGCCAAATTCTTCAATAGATGCTTTTAATTCTGCCATCAAAGAGTTGTTATATTCCAACCCTGCTAAAACACCAGATGAAAGAATAACAGCAAGAAAGAAAATAGATCTAGCTAAAGCACGTCCTTTAAACTTTTGGTTCAATAAAAGTGCAACAAAAAAACTGAATACAATTGTAGCCAAAGATCTATAAATCATTGTTGATATATTTTCAACAAGCATTCTATTGAATTCTGGATCTATGAGAAATGCACGTTTATAGTTTTCAAAATGATTTGATACATTCTGAAAACCAGAATTTGAAATCTGTACATCTGACAAACTCATCATGAATGATTGCCATAATGGTTTAATCATAAAAAATACAAAACCTAAAATAAATGGTAATATGAATAAATATCCATAAACGGCTCTAGACTTTTCCAGTCCAACAGGCTTTTTTCTACCCATATTATTCCCCCTTCTTTACAACAACATAATCTCTAGAAGAAACTTTCATTCCAGAAGCAGTTACGTAATCTTCATAGCCATGATTTACATATATTTCATAACCATTATCAAACTCAGTTCTTGTAACTTTATTTGTCATATACTCATAGTCCACAATTAAACTGTTACTAAGTTTTCCAAGTTTACTGTTGTAATCATTATAAATCTCTACAAACTTAGATTTTTGAGTATTAAAGTTTGCTGCATAATATTTTGTATAATTAGTTTCCTGAAGTTTAGTTTCATCAGCCTGCATAAATTCAAAATATAAACCAGAAGCTGTTTCTGCAGATTGAAGAATGATATCTTCTAATTCTGAATTAATATTAAGTGCTTCTGCAGAATAATTTCTATAACCATGCAATGCAATCTGATAGAAAGGAACTGAATAATCAAAAATAGCATAACTATTACCTTTAAGATTAACATCAGTAATAAAATCTGCATATTTTATTGCATAATCATTTCCACCACGAATCATAAGCCCTGTGTTATTTTCTTTAATAGTTTTAAACCTTTCTATTTGCAAATTTTCAGAAGCAGCACGAGAAACTAAGTTGTCTGCATCATAATTTCCAGAAAGAATATAACCATTATCAGCAAATGATACACCAATATTGTATTTTAATGTTTCTTTTATAAACTTATCAGTATTTTCTGCTGCCAATTCAGGTTTTACAAGATAATAAGTATCAAGTTCATCCAAACGACCATACCAGATTGGAGAATATTGATAGATTTTACATACATCATCAGATACAAATCTTGCCGGAGTTGTAAATCTATTAAAGCCCTCACCGAATAAAGTTGATCGGTAAGCTGTCTGAACTGTAGCATCAAGATAAAGTTTTGCAGATGTATTTTTTACAGCGTTAAGCATTTTCTTGAAACCAGATTTTCCACCAAGTTCTGAAATAAATTTTACACTGCTAAGATATGTCTGATGAACACCTTCATTTATAAAACCAACCAATCTGTAATTTACATTTTTAATTCCAGCAGATTCAATTTCGTTAATGATGTTTGCAGCATCTTCATAACTTGTAAGTTCATATGGTAATGTCTTTGGTAAACCAGCAACCTGTTGAACTTTATCAACTGCACCAATAATACCTACAGCTAAAGGAACATCTGAATTAGAAGTTTTCTTTTCATTCTTAAACAAGTATTCTCTATAAGCAATGGCCATATCCACATAAGAACCTGTTTCACAGAACTTATAAACCTGTTTAATCTTTTCACCAGCTGGCAAATATGGTTCATATGAATACTGAGCACTTACATTTCTTGAAGAAACTTCGTACTGTTCACGGTGAAGCATTTTATAATCTCCACGTATACAGTTATAATCATTAATTTTTCCTGAAATATATGCTGTTATACCTGCATATGGGGCACCTTCTTCCATAACACAAATAAAACTATCTTTATTATCTGAAACACCAAATACAGGAAATGCTGTATAAGTTTCTGTATTTACATACTTTCTTAAAGTTCCATAATCCCAACCGTACATATCAGCATAGTAATCATTCTGTTTAATTTTTCCATTATTGAAGTTAATGATGTTTCCACCACCTTCTGGAACAAACATAAATCCATCATCAGTATTGCTTCCAGCTCCAAAATATGGAAGAACAGAAACTTGAATAATAGGATATGATGGTCTATATGATATTTCATCAAAAGGAACTTCTACTGATAAGTTATCACCATCCAATTTATAAATTGCAGTTAAATTGAAAGCAGGAACATCTTTGACATTTGATTCTTTATACAATTCTTTATGGCGAAGATAATCTTCCATTGTATAACCAATCTGATTGAACATTTTTTCAACCTGTTCTTTCAAGAAAGTCTGGAGATTTTCAAAAATAATATAAACATCAACTTCTTCAAGTCTTGGATACTTTTCTACCATTGCATCACGTTCATCATCAGTTTTAAAACCGTCATAGGTATATTTATGATAAGCACGAGCAATTGTATTTTTTTGACTCTTTGTCAAACCTTCTTCAAGTTCTTCAAGTTCATCTGCATAAATTGCCAATGGCATAAGGTATTCACGTTCAATATCACCAATTGTGTAATGTACTTGAATTTCATTTCCTTTCTTTTCAATGGAATAGAAATTACGCATAATACTTTTTGAATATGTATCATAAGTATCATCTGTACCATTAATTGTAGAATATTTTACAAGGAATGTAGATTTCAAATTATACTTCTCTTTTGGAAGTGCCCGTGAATCTGCATCAGAATTCTGAGGATTTGAATACCAAACCTTTCCAGATTTCTTGTTCAACAAAGTAAACTGTGTTGTAGCAGGATCTAATTCAAATTTTAAATCATTATTTTCAAGAACATATTCTTTTGTAAGACTTTTTTCATCCATTTCGTAAAAGTCAAACTCTGGATAAACAATCTTACTAACATTAATAAGCTTAAAAACAATAACTGTAACAAAAATTACAACAGCAAGTAAAACACCAATTTCAATCCAGTTACCAACAGTTGGTTTATGAAACTGGATTTTTTTTGTTTTCATTGGTTTTGGACGACCAATATAACCTTCTGGCATTTTTGATTTTTTTGCCTTTGGTGTTTTTGGTGCTTTTGGAGCTTTAGGTGTTTTTTCTTTCTTTTCCATATTTTATAACTCCATCAGTTTAATCTAAAGATTACTTCTCGGCCTAAAGAAATGAAGAAGGCAATTGCCTGAGAAATCATACTAAAGAAGAGAAGCATAATAAAAATAAATACCAGCATTGCAAACAATGTAATAATTGTAAAGAGCAATGTTTTTCCAAAACTGTATTGGTTAATCATCATCATAGCCATAAAGATAAGTACCATACACCAGATCATGGAAATTGCTGAGAATACAGAATAGAATGCCAGCTCTTCAATTGTTACGTAATTACTGATAATAATAATAGGAATTTGAATCAAAACATATGGTGTCAATGCATATGCAGTACCCATATAAATATCACCTAAATGTCCTTTTCCATCGAACAAGGTTGTACAAGCCCAGTTACATATACAGAAAATCACCAAAGGTAAAAGAATAGATGCAATTTCCTGAAGTATATTTACTTTTTCCCAATATACATCCAATACAAGGAAACTAGTAAACTGAAGTTTCCAAATATGTGTAAGCAAAGTCAAAATTACTATGAAGTTTGCGGCAGCATAGGAACCTCTTTTTGCGTGAATAACATCCCACATACCATCAGCTGGATGACTGATAATATATAGAGCATATTTTAATGTACTAAAAAAGCGAATATAAGTTTCTTTTTCAATTAATGTATGAAATTTCTTTGCTATATAACTCATAGTGAATTAAGCTCCTTAAGAAATCTTTTAATTTGCTTAACGATGAATGGAATTACAATCAAAACAACAAGAATTAAACAAATAATTCCAATATTTTTTTCAATCCATTCCTTACGGTAGTATTTAAAGGCTTTTGAATAGTTTCTGTGACTTTTTTTAACCTCAAAATAGTTCATTGCTTCTTTATATTTTTCCTGTCGCAATGCTGCTTTTCCAAGACCAATAAAAGCTAAATCATAGTTACTATTAATATCAAGAACCTGCTGCCATTTATCTGCAGAAGCATTGTAATCACCAACGGCAAAATCTTCTGTTGCACCATAAATTAAGCTGCCAAATTTTGTTGGAGTAAAGATTGTAATAGATCCATTTACTGTATCCAAAACAAAAAGATCTTTTCCAATATGTTCAATAGAAACTGGTTGTCTAAAGTATCCGTCAATATTACCACGACCACCGAAAACAAATAATAACTCCCCCTGATTGTTGTAAGCAAAAACACGACCATGAGTTTCGTCAAGAGCAAGATATACATCATTTTCCAAAACTGTAATATCAACAAATTTCGAAGGATCTTTTATACCTCCAGCATTTCCCCACTGCAAATCTCCAACAGGAAGATATTCACCATTTTTAATAAGAATATCAGATCCTAATGCATTTAATCGGCGAATTGGTTTAGCTTTATCTGAAAGTAAATCCCATTCTTCAAAAGATTTTGTTGTTGCATAAACAAAACCTTCTCTGTCCAAATAACAATTTGAATATTCTGTAGGAACAAAGTTTTCCATCTGTTCACGTTGTGCACGTGTTGCTAATTTCTTCCAAAGCATATCTAAGGCATTGTAAACTACTTCAGAAGCTCCATAGAATCCAGAGAAAGTTCCATCATATTCATATTTTATGAAACCTTTGTTTACATTTTTTGCAAGAACATAAGCACGTCCTTTTGAATCTGCAATTACTTTGGTTGGAAGAAAGTTTTTACCTTTTTCATAAGTTGGATCATCAGGTTCAACTAAAGAAAAAATGTAATTTAAGTCATTATCAAGTTTTACTACACGACCATTGTTAGTGTCAGCAATAAAAATTGTTCTGTCAGTATTAATGAAAATATCACTTGGCCCATTAAACTGTTCATCAACCTGACCATTAGAATTAAAATGGTCAATTATTCTTACAACTTCCAAAGTTTTGTTATCGTTGTACTTTAATTCGATAATACGATTATTACCTGAATCACAAACGAAAACAGAATTTTCCAGACAATACAAACTTGAAGCTGACTTAAAGTCAATATCAAGTCCTAAATCTGAAGCATATTTTACATCTACAACACGATATGCATCTGCTGACTTTTCATATTCAGACCAAAAGTCATAAATGTAAGTATCATTCTTTGCAAAAAGACTGGTGCAAAGTGTGAAAATACAAGTAAATGCTATTAATATCTTTTTCATACTTACCACCTTTAATCCTTAAGTCCAGAAGTTGCCATTGTTTCAATAATCTGGCTCTGAGAGAAAATAAAGAAGATGATTGGAACAGACATTGTTACAACCATTACCGCATTTGCTTGACCAGTACGAGCAATACCTCCGGCCTGAATCTGGCTAAGTGCATATGCAAGCATCTTTTTACTTTCTGTATAAATGTATTGTGTCTGAGGGTTATTCCACAAACCATTGATTGAGAAAATTGAAATTGTAAGCCATGCTGGTCTTACATTTGGCATTACAAGATTCCAGAAAATACTGAATTCATGAGCACCATCGATTTTTGCAGCTTCAATCAAACTCATTGGGAAGCCTTCCATAAACTGCTTCATAAGGAACAGACCCATAGAACCACCAATAGCAGGAAGAATTAATGACCAATAAGTATCTACCATATGGAGTTTACACATGATAATATAGTTTGGAACACCAGTAACTGCAGGTGTAAACATCAACGCAACAACCGCAACTTTAAAGAATTCTTTTGATCCAGGAAAATTATATTTAGCAATTACATAAGCAGCCATTGATGCAATGATTACATGCCCAACAGTACCAACAATTGTAATAAATAATGTATTCCACAAATAACGAGTAAAAGGAACCCACTGCTGACTCATTGTTACCATTAAGTCAGAAAAATTGTCTAAAGTAGGGTTTCTTGGCAAAATATCAGGAGGCATTTTTAATGCTTCATCCAAAGGCTTTAATGAGTTTCCAATAATAAAGATTAATGGGAAAACCATCATAGCAGACAAGATTGCCAAAAAGAAATAAATACCGATATCACCACCAACAGAACGATTTGGCTTTCTTCTAAATTTGTAGTGATGAATTACAGGTTCATTTAAATTATTTTTCTTCATTCTAATACCCTCCTATCCTAGTGTCCAACTCTGTTAAGGAGCGATTGAATAAACTTATTACAAATAATCATTGTTAGGAACAAAACAACAGCAATTGCCGAAGCATAACCCATTTCAAAACGTGTATAACCATAGTCAAGAAGGTGAGTTACAATTGTACGTGCACAATAATCTGTTGAAGGATATCCTGCTAAGTTTCTTGGAATATCACATACTGTAAATGCACTTGTAATAGACATAACAGCTCCAAACAACAACATCGGTTTCATATTTGGAAGAGTTATATACCACAACTCCTGCCATCTGTTCTGAACACCATCAATATATCCAGCTTCATACTGGGATTTATCAATTCCCTTAAGACCAGCTACGAAAGAGAGGAATCCTGCACCCATAGAAGTCCATAAACAAACAGGAATAATAACTTTCATTACATAATGAGGATCGGTTAAGAACAAAATTGGTTGTGTTTTAATACCAAGATGAATCAACACAGCATTCGCCCAACCATGAGCATCATCATTAAAAATTTGTTTAAAAATCATATATGATGTACCCGCAATTGAAGGAGCATAGAAGAAGAATACAACAAGTGTTCTAATCCATTTTGGAAGTTCGTTAATAAGCCATGCAATTATAAATGAAAGAATATATCCAACTGGACCAATTACAATTGCAACCATAAATGTATTTTTTACAGCAATCTGGAAAACATCATCCTGCAAAAACAAGTTGATGTAGTTTCTGGCACCAATAAATTCTGGTTTTTCCAAAATATTAAAGTTTGTAAAACTGTAATACATAGATGTGATTACTGGTAAAACGCTGAATGTGAAAAACAATACCGCATATGGCAATAGGAAGAAGTAACAAACCTTCATAACTTTTGCCCTATGAATTGTATCATTTACAAGCATTTTTCTTTTATTAAAATATTTAGCTAATTTTTCGCTCATAATATTTACCCCTACTCTTCAGGAAGATTAAACTCTTGTCGTTTACGAACAATTTCTTCATTAATAAGTCTTGTGTAATCAATCAGAGTTTCTCTTGCGTCTGTTTTATCATTAACAACTTTACGAGCAGCATTTACAACATGTCTTGGTGTGTAATAACTTCCAGGAACTTCAGGAACACCAACTGTCTCATCCAAAGAATTAACAAGAATCTCCAATTGTGCAGATTTCCATGCTAACTGTTTTAAGGCTTCTACATTTGCAGTTGCATAACGAGCTGATGAACCAAGGACTGCTTCCAGTTCACGGCCAAAACGTACCTGTGTTTCTGTCGATACCCACCATTTTAAGAATGTCCATGAATCTTGAATACGTGTTTCATTTTTCACAACCTGAGCCCAAGTTCTAGAATCAACACCATCCATAGTTTCTGGCAATTTTCCACCATTGAAAACAATATTTGCAAGTTCCTGTGCATTTGAAAGACCAAGATCATCCAAATCTGTTCCTTTCTTAATCATCATTGTACATGTTGTACCTGCAATATTTGAACGATCAATTGTTCCATCTTCTTTTTCAGTTCCCAAGATATAAGTAAAATCCCAAAGACCACGGATTTCAGGAGCAGAAACTGTAAGAGTATTAAATGTTGCATAGTTTGCAACACCGATTGGCATTTCTCCAGTACGGAAACGGCTGGCAAAATCATAAATTGTTGGGAATCCATAATCATTGAATAAGCCTGTATATGTCTTAAATGAAGTAACACCAGCTTCACTATCAATAATAGAACGAGTTCCTTTTTCGTTATAAATTGTTCCACCACGCTGATAAATCATTGAATACAATGTAGACATATCAGGAGTAACAATATTTGGATATGGAACACCAACAGAAAGATTATTTCCCTGCAATGTTGGAAGAATTTCAATTAATTCTTTCCAAGTTCTAGGAACTTCCACACCAAGTTGTTCAAGAATATCTTTTCTATAGAATAACAGATTGAATGTTTCAGTTTCAGGCAAAGCATATAATCCGCCATTGTATTTATATGACTCATAGGCACTTTCCTTGAACTGTTTAAGTACTTCATCACAATCTGGGAAACGTTTTAGATTTACATTGGCATTACGCAATGCATAATCTACAGGATGACTTGAATAAGTTGAAATAACAATATCCGGACCATTACCAGCTAAAACAGCATTAAGCAATGCATCTACAACAATAACTTTAACATTTACATTAATTCCTGTTTTTGGAGTAAATGTATCATCAATCATATTTTTAAGAATCTGAGCCTGGTCACGACCAACAACAACCCAAACTTGAATTGTATGCTCATCATTTTCACCATAAACATTACCAAGACTAGAAGAATCAACAAAGAATGATGTTACAAAGGATACAATTTCATGCTTTGCATTCTTAAAGAAATTACTGTTTGCTTTTTTAATTTTTCTATTTGAACTTTGGAATGCAATATAATCAACATCAAGTTTACTTTCTGTCATTGTAAGTAAAGACGCACCCAAAGAGGTAATATTATCCTTGAAGTTTACAAAAGACTGGGTAATTTTTTCTGGTCGTGCATAGAATTTTTCCAATTGAATTGCAAGAGTTTCAGCAGGTGAAATCTGATTTGATTTCTGTCCTGTAATCTGAACAAACTTGTCAACATAATGGAAAAGTCTTTTGCTTTCCAGATTCATCAATTCAACTTCATCAGGATAAACCTTTTCAATTTCATAATCACGATATTGATCTGGCATTGTTCCTGTAAGAACAAGAATTGTACGATAAACTTGATTTAATCTGAAAATCGAATCCTGAATTTCGCTGATTAAATTACCAATTTCACCAAGAGTAACTTCCAAACGAATCTTATGGGTTCCTTTTTTAAAATAGAAATCAAGAGGTTTATTATCATCATCTGATAATGTTACAAGATTCCAATCTGAACTGTAAGAAAAACCAACATTTTTTAATGATTCAAAAGGAATTTCACCATCAATATAAACAGAACGACATGCAACATAACCTCGTTGATACATTTGACGTCCTTTTACAGAAATTGTATACCATCCGTCTTCTGGAATTTCAAAATCCCATTCAATCCACTGTCCAGGATCTTTCCATGAATCACCACCAATATAATTTAATACAGTATTTTTAACACTATATGGTTCAGATGTTGCAGAAGAACGATCATAACGAGCAAATAATGAAGGATCTGAACGAGAAACCGCATTTTCGCCCTGAACTTTAAAGAAAATATTCTTTGTCTCATCAGCAGGTTTTGAATTCTGTTTTGCAAGATAAGACTCATATGTATCATAATTCTTTACAGGAACAAGAGTTATGCCACTAATTGCCATTGGCTCATTAGTAGATTCCAAAGCAATTGTATTTATTCCTTTTTCAAAATAGTAACGATATGGATCTACTTCATAACCAGAATCGCTCTTTAACAAAACTGTCTGGTAATCGAAGAATTCTTTTTGTGTAGGTCGAATAGCATTTCCACGGTTATCATACTTAATTTCAGAACCATCTTTCCACAAGCGCTGAAAAGTAAGAGCGTCTGAGCCTTCAAATGGAATTTCCCCATTAATATAGAGAATTCTTTCCATACTTACGTTACGAGAAGGAATTGCAATATATTCTACAGCAATGTTGTAGAATCCAGATTCAGGAACATCAATATTCCATTTTACAAAAGAACGATCTTCTGTAATCACAACATTTTTACCTGAATAATTGCTTTCTAAATGAACACCAATTGCTGAATCAACATCATAATCTGTAATGTTCAGAGAAACTTCTGCAAAAACATTCTTTGCATCAGAATGTGCTCTTAAGTATGTTGCATAATTTTTTACAACAGCTGATGTACCAGTTGCAGTAAGCTCTACGCCTTCATACTTATCTGCATAGCCCTGATCAGGTAAAAGGCTACTAATTACGAAAAGAAGAACAATTACCCCAACGGTAATCAATGTATTTCGCAAGGTCTTGTTTAATTTGAATTTTACCATAATGATATATTTTACCACAGGTTTATAAAAATGGAATAGGGAATTTTAGAAAATTCCCTATTTCTCAATATTTTTAAGTAAAATTTTTATTGTTTCAACTTATAATTTTTAAGTAATTTTAACCATTTTTTTTACTTAATTAAAGTAATTATTAAAATCCTTGTCTGAATGCATTTTTCCATTAGCAGCAGATGTTTTTTCATCTTTACTTGTGCTGGATGTGTTTTCATTATCCATATTTGCACTTTTCATATTATTAATTTCATAATCTGACAAATCTGGAGAAGGAATTATAAGTGCTGCAAGAATATAAAGTAAGATACCTGTTCCAAATCCAAATACAACAGCAACAATACAAATTAAACGAACAATTGTGGCGTCAATATTAAAATATTCTGCTAATCCACCACATACACCACAAATAACTTTGTTATTAGATTTCTGTAATTTTTTCATTCTATTTAATCTCCCTTAAATAACTGATTTCTACTTTTCTTTATTTTGTAAAAATTGAAACATCACCCATTCCAACATTCACTGAAAAATGATTTTCTCTCTTTTCTGAAATGCAGTTTCCTACACCGCCTTTCTTGAAATCATTAAATCTAAAACTTCCAAGACCAATTTTTGCATCATAAGAGCTGCTTTGACTATTTTGATTCAAATTCAATTTTACAGCTCCCATTCCACAATCTATGTCAGTTCGGCCCATAAGCAAACCTTCAATTTCAAGATTTCCCATTCCACAACGGATAGCAGTTTTTTCACCACTAATATTTTTAAGAATAAGATTTCCTGCACCTAAATCAATAATTCCTGTTTTATAATTAACAGAAATATTTTTTGCAGTAAACTTTCCGGCTCCTAAAGTAAGCTTCATAAAATTTACAGATGCATTTTCCGGAATTGAAACTAAAATTCTTGGCACTACTCTTGAACTTCTTTCATGATTCCAAAATTTAAGATGGGCAAGTTTCTTAGTGTTTTTAACTATTAAAGTTCCATTATTATCAATACAACACTTCATTCCGTCAACTTCAACACCACGGGTTTCTACAGAATAATTTTTACCCCTTATAAAAACAACTTCTGCTGCCCCGAAACCAAAATCCAGATTTTTTACATCAGCAGGATTAAAGCTGTAAAATAAGCCATCATCCCAGCTTGAAAAATCACCATTTTCAGTTTCAGATTCTTCTGAAGTTTTTCCTTGTTTTACCAAAGCATTAGAAAACTTTTCTCTGATGATAGCAGCCACTTCTTCTGGTGATCCTAATTCTTCCATAGTTTTTTCATCATCACCGGCATCATCAAAATAATCTGAATAATATTGCAAAGCTTCATTCTGTTCGTCCAGTGATAAAGATTGAATATTATTTTTTAATGCAACAAAATATTCTTCCCTTGTCATACTACCTTCTCCTTATTGTCCCAATAAAATCTGATCAACACTTTTTTTATAAATAATCCATTCTGATCGATATTTATCCAGTAATATTACACCATCATTTGTGATTTTATAATATCGCCTGTTTCTTCCCTGAAATTCCATATCATATGTTTCCAAATACCCATCTTTTTGAAGTCGCCTCAAAACTGGATACAAAGTACTTTCTGATACATCCATAATAGTTCGGACATCCTGTGTGATTTTGTAGCCATAAGTACCTTCTTTTGAAACAATAGAAAGAACCACAGCATCCAATAAAGCAGAGCCCGTATTAAAAACCATTAATTGCCCTCCTTTGATTTATAATATTATTTATATCTTGATATTATATAATGTATAATATATTGTCAATAATAATATTATTTTTTAAGTAATTTCTTATTTTTTTTTATTATTTTTGCA
>JAHAZJ010000076.1 GCA_018385315.1 Treponema sp.
AATTAGTCTTCAAAAAGCACTGAATCTTTCTGACCATTTACTTCGCCAGCTGCGTATTCAACACGACCAATTTTATAGGCTTTCATGTCTGGACAGTAATCTTTGTGATATTTAGAAGCATTTGCATTGAACATTTCAAGAATTGCATCGGCTTCTTTTTTATTTACTGCAAGTACAAAACCAATACCCATATTAAATGTGTTGTAAATTGTATTCAAATCTGCACCACGTTTAATCAATTCTCCAAACACTGGTGGAATATCCCAGCTGTCTTTTTTAATTACAGAAATAAGCTGTTTCTTTCCATCTTTTGATTTTGGATACATACGTGGAATATTTTCGTAGAATCCGCCACCTGTTACATGAACCATACCGTGAATAGCTTTACGATATTTTGCAAGAACTTCCATAACAGGTTTTACATAAATACGTGTTGGTGTAAGAAGCACTTCACCAATTGTTTTTCCAGTTTCTTTTCCATCCAAAATAAATGGATCATCAAAATTCTTTACAAGTTTACGAACAAGGCTGAAACCGTTTGAATGAACACCAGTAGAAGAAAGACCAATTAAAACATCACCTTCTTTAATATCTTCTCCTGTAATCATTTCTTTCTTTTCGCCAATTCCTACACCAAAACCAGCAAGGTCATATTTTCCTTCATCATAGAAATCTGGCATTTCAGCTGTTTCACCACCAAGGAGAGCACAACCTGTATCAACACAACCGTCTGCTACACCTTTTACTAAATCAGCGGCAACATCTGCATCAAGCTTTCCACAAGCAACATAGTCAAGGAAATATAATGTCTGAACACCACAACAAAGGATGTCGTTTACACTCATTGCAACACAGTCAATACCAACTGTATCATATTTTCTTAATTTAAAAGCAATATCAAGTTTTGTACCAACACCATCAGTTCCACTTACCATAACAGGGTTTTTATATCCCTTTGGAACTTCAAACATTCCGGCAAAACTTCCTAAGCCAGTCAGCATTCCTGGAATAGCAGTGCGCTTTGCATGTTCCTTATACTTGTTTACTGCGCGATAACCTTCTTCTACGTCTACACCAGACTCTTTGTAAGATGCCATTGGTAACTCCTAATTAATGAAATGTATCTGTATTATAAAGAAAATGATGTTGTTTGAGAACACCCTTTTATGGAATTATTACATTTGCTCTAATTCTGTTTGCCAAAGCTCTACTACATCTGAATATTCATTCCTAGGTATATTATAACATATAATTGTAAATTTTCCCCTAAATCATTAAAATGAAAGCATGAGTACAAATAAAATTCCATTACGTGATGAAGTTCCTGCAAAAGACAAATGGGATCTTTCATCAATTTTTAAATCTGATGATGAATGGGAAGAAGCATTAAAATCACTTCCTGCTATTACACAAAAAGTTGCAGCTTATAAAGGAAAATTGGGTGAATCCGACAAAACTCTTTTAGAAGCATTAAAGGCTTATGAACAGGCCCAGTTAAAAATGGAAACTGTTTATCATTATGCATCTTTAATTCACGAAGCTAATGAAGATGATTCAGCAGCCACAGATAAAAATGGTCGTGCTTTAATGGCATACACTCAGATGCAATCTGAACTTAGTTTTATAGATCCAGAAATTCAGGCTATTGACGAAACAAAACTTAGACAATGGATTTCTCAGCCAGAATTTGCAGATTACAAAGTCTTTATCGAAAAGAATCTTCACTTTAAAAAATATATTTTAAGTGAAAAAGAAGAACGTATTCTTTCACTTCAGATGCAGACTGCAGAAACTCCATATACAGCCTTTAGCGTTCTTACTAATGTTGATATTAACAAAACCTTTGGAACTGTAAATGTTGATGGAGAAGAAAAACCTTTAACTGAAACAACCTGGTCAGTTTTCCTTCACAGTCAGGACAGAAAAGTTCGTGAAGAAGCTTATAAAAAGTTTTATGCAAAATTCGAAGAACATCAAAACAGCATTGCAGCACTTTATGCCGGCAGTGTAAATCAGGATATTTTTTCTGTTCGTGCCCGGGGTTACGATTCATCTTTGCAGCAGGCTTTGTATGGAAATAAAGTTCCTCTTTCTGTTTATCACAATTTAATTGATTGTATTCACAAAAATCTTGATACACTCCATGAATATTACAGCTTACGTAAAAAGGTTCTTGGTGTAAAAGAACTTCGTCATTGGGATGTTTATGTTCCTTTAGTGAAATCTGTTGAAACAAAAACAAGCTATGAAGAAGCTGTAGAAATTTGTAGAAAAGCACTAGCTCCACTGGGGAAAGAATATACAGATCGTCTTTGCGATGGACTTTTAAATGGATGGGCAGACCGATACGAAAATGTTGGTAAAAGAAGTGGTGCATTCTCCTCTGGCTGTTACATTGGAAATCCATACATTCTATTGAACTACAAAGATGATGTAATTCGCGATGTATTTACTATGGCGCACGAAGGTGGTCACAGTATGCACAGCTGGTATTCAGTTCATAATAATCCTTTTATGAGTTACGATTACACAATTTTTGAAGCAGAGGTTGCTTCAACTTTTAACGAAGAGCTTGTATTTAAATATCTTTTGGAAAATGCAAAATCAAAAGAAATGAAAGCCTATCTTTTGAGCATGCGTGCTGATGATATTCTTGCAACCCTTCACCGTCAGACAATGTTTGCTGAATTTGAACTTAAAGCCCACGAAGCAGTAGAAAATGGAACTCCACTTACAGCAGAACTTTTACGAAAGATTTATAGAGATTTGCTTGAATTGTATTTTGGACCAGAAATGGTATTTGAAAGTAATTCAGACCTGGAAGGTTTAAGAATTCCACACTTCTATACTGCATTCTATGTTTATAAATATGCAACAGGAATCAGTGCTGCCCTTGCTCTTGCAAAAAGAGTTACAGAAGGTGGAGAAAAAGAAAGGGAAGATTATTTCAAATTCCTAAAATCTGGTGGTTCCCGCTATCCAATTGAAAGCCTTAGAGTTGCTGGTGTTGATATGGAAAGTACTGAACCAGTTCAAGCCGCTTGTGATACATTCAAAGCAATTGTTGATGAATTAAAACAGATTCTTTAGAGCATCAGGAAAAAAGAAATGAAATACGATCTTGTAATTTTTGATTTAGATGGAACTATTTTAGATACTCTTGATGATATTACCCATTCTTGCAATGTGGCATTGGAAAATAATGGGCTTCCAATTCATACAAAAGAGGAAGTTCGTTTTATGGTAGGAAACGGTATTCCAAAGCTTATACAACGAGCAATTCCAGAAAATTCCAATCAGAAATTATTTAATAAAGTGTTACAAGATTTTTTGAATCACTACCAGAAACATTCTAGTGAAAAAACAAAACCTTATGATGGAATGGTAGATTGCTTAAAAAATCTAAAAAATCTGGGAATAAAGCTGGCAGTTAATTCAAACAAAGTTGAAAGTGCATCCATAGAATTGTGTTCACGCTTTTATCCAGGAATTTTTGATTGTGTTGCAGGAAATGTTCCAGAAAGAAGGGTAAAACCTTTTACCGACGGCGTTGAATACATTTTGAAAAAAACAGGCTGCAAATCAGCTGTTTATGTTGGAGATTCTGATGTAGACATTGCCACAGGAAAAAACGCTGGAATTCCCGCAATTGGTGTAGACTGGGGATTCCGAGGCAAAGATTTTTTAATAAAAAACGGAGCAGTGCAAGTTGCAATGAATCCGGAAGAACTATATAAAATTATAAGGTCATAAAAAATGGGATTTTACGATTTTTACGATGTAGCCGTTGTTGGTGCAGGACATGCAGGAATAGAAGCAGCTCTAGCAACTGCTAGAATGGGCCTAAAAACAGTTTTAATTACACAGACTCCAGATGCAATTGGACGAATGAGTTGTAATCCATCTATTGGTGGTATTGCAAAAGGTAATATTGTTCGCGAAATAGATGCACTTGGTGGCCAAATGGCAAAACTCATAGATAAATCTATGATTCAATTCCGTATGCTTAATAAAAGTCGTGGTCCTGCAGTACAAGCTCCTCGCTCTCAGGCTGACAAAATCACTTATTCCCAGCTGGCTCGTAAAATTTGTGAACAGACACCAAATCTGTATACATTAATGGATACAGTTATTGATATTTTAACTACAGCATCTTCCACTCCACTTCCCCCAAATTCCGACTCAAGTGCAGAAGCAGGAACAATTCCTGGAGAGCGCCGGGGCAATTTTGGAAGTAACATCGAAGAACAGCAATATGCTAGTGAAGCAGCTCGCAGTGGAATGCGACAAAAGGTAACAGGTGTTGTAACACAACGAGGAAGAATTATTCCAGTTCGTGCTGTTGTCCTAACAACTGGTACCTTTCTTGGTGGACGCATTTTTATTGGTGAATATGATGCACCTTGCGGCCGTGTCGGGGAAGCTGCTGCTTATGGTTTAACAGAAAGCTTACATCGCTTGGGATTCACAACTGGACGTCTTAAAACAGGTACACCTCCAAGAATCCTGCGCAAAACAATTGATTTTTCAAAAATTGATGAACAACCGGGTGATGAAGAAGTAATACCTTTCTCATTTGAAACTGAAAAAGTTGAACGACCAATGGTTCCATGCCACATAGTTTATACAAATCAAGAAACCCACAAAATCATCCGTGATAATATTGGTCGCTCTCCTCTATATTCTGGAAAAATCAATGGAATTGGACCTCGTTACTGCCCTTCTATTGAAGATAAAGTAATGCGTTTTGCAGAACGAGACCACCATCAGATTTTTGTTGAACCAGAAGGATTGGAAACTGAAGAAATCTATTTGAACGGACTTTCATCTTCTTTGCCAGAATGTGTTCAGGATGCATTTATGAGAACAATGACAGGTTTTGAGAATGCCGTTCAGAGCCGCCCTGGATATGCCGTTGAATATGATTATGTAGAACCAACTCAGCTTTTCCCAACATTGGAAACAAAGCGAGTTGCAGGTCTTTTTGATGCCGGTCAGATAAATGGAACTTCAGGATACGAAGAAGCTGCAGGACAAGGACTTGTTGCCGGAATGAATGCTGGTCTTTATGCAAAATCTCACATTAATCTTTGTGGACCTTTAGCTGAATTAAATGAAACTATAACAGGAGTGGCTTCTTCTATGGA
>JAHAZJ010000077.1 GCA_018385315.1 Treponema sp.
TATTAGTATTATCTGCTACTGATGCAGTAGATGTGAAGAAATAAAAATTATCAACATTTTTTAAATGCTTATTTCCATTTGAAGAATCTTTTGCTGATTCAGAAAAATAAACAACACTATTGTAATTTCCTGTTGTTGTTACATTTTTAGTTTCAGGGAAATCGTTTCCACTTAATTCATAAACTTTATTATCAATTCTTAAATATGCAGAACGATTATTATTCTCAACATCATTTGTACAGAAAATATTAAAATTGCCTGGGTTCAATTTTGGTGTGTTTACTTTACCCCATGAGTCGTTATTGTAGCACCAGAGAGTCGCTGCATCTGGTAAGTTTAAGCCTTTTTCCACATCCTCGTGGAATGTAATTGTTACTACATAAAGGTTTGATTTGTCTGCTGCAGTTTTAATAATTTTTCCAGAAAGCTGATTGCTGTCTGGAAAGCAAGACCACTGACCATGAGCAGTTCCATCTTTATCTTTCCAGATTAATCCGTCAGAAGAGAATGTAACAAGTTTTTCTGTATCAGATTTATATCTTGTAATTGAAGTAATTACTCCATTTACAGTTGCTTCTTCTGGAGCAACATCCCGCATAATTTCATAAAAAACAGGGGCTTTACAACCTGCAATAAAAGGAATGAATAAAAGTGAAAGTGCTAATGTTTTTAAAATTTTTTTCATAAATGTAAATATCCTGTTTAGAAGTGGTATCTTGCACCAATTGTGAATGAAAGGAAGTTTCCTGCAAAGTTCTGTGATGAATCTTCAAAGAATTGAGGAACAAGCATATAATCCATATTCAAACCAAAAGAACAGATTTCATTAAGGCGGTAATAAGCACCACCAGAAAGTTTAAATACAAGTGAAGGGAAGTAGTCAATATTTTGCCATGTTTCGTATCCCATGCCAATATTTGCAAAAATAGGGAATTCAAATTTATCGTATGTTGGCTGGAACATTACACCACCAAGAATTGGAAGCATAACAAAAACTTTATTTCCAATTGAAACATTGTAGCTTGCATTAAGTTCACCACCCACTGCAAGCCAGCTATTTAAAAATCTATAATAACCTAATTCAATTGCTCCCCCAGTATGAAGCTGTCCGTTAAAATTTAAAGGAATTTGAACATTAAGATTAATTTTAATAAACTGGTCTCCAGCACCATTTTGTTCATAAACGTAATCATCTTCGTAAACATCACCTTCATCATACTGTGCAAAAACTGCGGCTGAAGTGATTAAAAGTAAAAGAATGGTAGAAATAAAACGTTTCATATTGCCCCAATTATTTTTTTATAATATCTTTTTAAATATACAGTTTTTACTGTTATTTATCAATTATAATACAAAAACAAGTAAAAAGTTACACTTTGAAGTGTTATTATATGGAGGATTTTCATGAGTGCAATCATTATTGATGGAAAACAAATTGCTGCAGATGTTAGACAGGATGTTGCAAATAAAGTTAGTGAATTAAAGAAAAAAGGAATTGCGCCTTGTCTTGCAGTTATTCTTGTTGGTGAAAATCCTGCTTCTGTTAGTTATGTTACTGGAAAACAGAAGGCCCTTGCTGAAGTTGGAATGGTAGATCGTTCTGTTCATTTACCAGAAAACACCAGTGAAGATGATTTATTAAAACTTATTGATGAATTAAATAAAGATAATTCAGTTCATGGAATTCTTGTTCAGCTTCCTCTTCCAAAACATATTAACGAAGATAAAGTGATTATGACCATTGCTCCAGAAAAAGATGTTGATGGTTTTCATCCTGTAAGTGTAGGAAATATGATGATTGGTCGTCCAGGATTTTTACCATGTACACCTCACGGAATTATTGTTTTGCTGAAAAAGATGGGAATTGAAACAAGTGGTAAACATGCAGTTGTAATTGGTCGTTCAAACATTGTTGGTAAACCAGTTTCAATTCTTCTTGCCAGAAAAGATACTAACTGTACTGTTACAATGTGTCATACTGGTACAAAAAATATGGCAGAAATTACAAAGCAAGCTGACATCCTTGTTGTTGCAAGTGGGCATCCTCATACTTTGACTAAAGATATGGTAAAACCTGGTGCTGTAATTATTGATGTTGGTGTAAACCGTATTCCAGACAGCAGTAAAAAATCTGGTTTCCGTTTAATTGGAGATTGTGATTTTGATGATTTAGTTGAAACTGCCAGTTATATTACTCCAGTTCCAGGTGGTGTTGGTCCAATGACAATTGCAATGTTAATGTATAATACATTGGAATCTGCCCAGAATAATATTAAATAGACTTATTTTTTGGTATACTTTATATATGACTTACTTTTTTGAAACATACGGATGTGAAATGAATATTGCTGAATCTGCAGCTGTTGAGCAGTTGCTTATTGCCAGAGGATGGAAACAAGCAGCCTCAGCACAAGTAGCAGATTTAGCAATTATAAATACTTGTTCTGTGCGAGGTTCTGCAGAAGAAAGAATAGAAGGCCGCCTTGGTTGGTTTAATGGGCTTAAAGCTGTTCGTTCCTGCAAAATCGGTGCAAAAACAAAATTATTGGACCAGGCTGTTGAATATGTAAAAGATGGTCCAAAGCCATTAACTCTTGTTGTAATGGGATGTATGGCAGAACGCATGTTAAATGAATTTCATATAAAATTTCCATTTGTTGATTATGTAGTTGGTACATATGCAAAACATCATTTTGGTGAAATTATAACTGCAATAGAAGAAGGTCGTAAACCTTTTGAAGTTGATGATTCAGAAAAATATCAGTTTGCAGAAGTTTCTGCAGAACCGGGGGCTTTTTCTACTTTTGTGCCAATTATGCATGGTTGTAATAATTTTTGTACATACTGTATCGTTCCATATGTTCGTGGAAGAGAAGTAAGTCGTCCTGTAAATGAGATTTTAAAAGAACTGGATATTTTAAATTCTTATGGAGTTAGGGAAATAACACTTATTGGTCAAAATGTTAATTCCTATCATGGTTTAGCGGGGGATTCGTCAATTTCAGTTCCAGATGCAGAAAATGTTACTTTTGCCCAGCTTCTTCAACTTATTGCAAATCATTTAAAAAATACTCAGTCAAAAATTGAATGGGTTCGTTTTATGTCATCTCATCCAAAGGATTTTACAGATGATGTAATTGATGTAATTGCAAAAAACCCTGTTATATGTCATCACATTCATCTTCCAGTTCAGCATGGTTCTACTGCAGTTCTTAAAAAAATGAATCGCGTTTATACAAGAGAACAATATCTTCAGCTTGTTCAGAAAATTAAAAATAAAATTCCTGATGTTTCATTAACAACAGATATTATGATGGGATTCCCTACAGAAACAGAAGAAGATGTAGAACTTACTTTAGATTTAATGCGTCAGGTAAAATACGAATCTGCTATGATGTATTTTTATAATCCACGAGAGGGAACACCAGCTGCAAAAATGGAACAGCTTCCAGAAAGTGTGCGAAAAGAACGTTTGCAGCGAGTAATAGATTTGCAGCTGGAACATACTCATGAACAGATGAGTAAACGCATTGGTATGGAAGTAAAAGTTCTTGCCGAATCAGTTAGTCGTGATGATAAAAATGAACTTTTAGGACAGACACAACAACACGAAAAAGTTGCTTTCCTTGCAGATAAATCTTTGATTGGAAATTTTGTAAATGTTAAAATTACAAGTTTAAACGGAAATACATTTAAAGGACAGATTATATGATAGCTTTATTAGTTTTATTTTTGATTTTTATTGTTTTACTGGCTTTTTTTATTGGAAACAATCTTTCAAATGTTTGTACATTCTGGTTTTTTCATACTTACACAGACATGCCAGTTTTAGTTCTTGTATTTTTTAGTTTTGCGGCAGGAATAATTATTTCAATTTTATTCATGATTATTGGAAAAATCCTAAAAATGAATAAGGATTCATCTGTTATAGTTAATGCTGAAAATACCGATAATTCTACTGATGAATAAAAGAATCTTTTTAGCAGCAATAATAATTTCTCTTTCTGGATTTGTTTTTGCACAATCAAAAGCAAAGGATATTGCAGCACAGGCTGTAAAAAAAACTAGCGTTTCTGAATCAATTTCTTATTTGCAAACTCAAATAAACACTGTTACGGTTGCAAGTGAAAAACGTTCTCTTTATATTTTTCTTGCCACCATTCAAGAACAGATGGCAATGTATGATGATGCCCAAAAATCATATGCAACAGCTGCTGGTATTTCGGCTTCAGATGCAGAAGGAATGCCAAAAAAATCTAATGAACAGCTTGTTTTAGACGCAGTTCGTTGTTCTTTATGTACAGGGGACTGTGATACTGCAGATAAATATTTAAACAGCTCTGTAAGAAATTCAAAAAATACTGAGATAACTGCTTATGTAAAGTTGTATTCTCAATGGAGTGCTCTTTGTCGTGCAGAAAATACAACAGATTTGCAGGAACCAATTGAAATATTAAAAGCTTATCTAAAAGTTGAAAATATGAAATTAGTTCATCCTGTTATTTTATTAACATTATGGTATGTAACAGGGGATACATCTTATTCAAAACAAGTTACAACATTGTTTCCAAAATCTACTGAAGCTGCAATTGTAAAAGGTGATGTTCAATTACTTCCTGTGCCATTCTGGTTTTTTGTTCCAAAAAGCGGTTTGGCTGAGCAGGGAACTGGTACAATTACTGTGGAAACAACAGTATCTAAAGATTCTGATAGTGATGGAAATGCTAAATTTACTAAATGGCAGCTAGGTTTGTTTAAAACAGAAGCTAATGCCAAAGCTCTTTGTGATGAATTAAAAACGAAAGGATTCAGTTCATATATTACATCTGAAAAGAGAACAAGCGGAACAACATATTACATTGTATTAGTAAATGAAACTGCGGAAGGTAATATTGCAGACAGATTAAGAAGTGCCGGTTATGATTGTTACCCGGTAGAGTAGGGAAAAATGCGAGATATTCAGAATGAGATGGACACTAGGGAAATCCCTTTACAAAAAGTAGGGGTTCGTAACGTAAAATATCCTGTTTCAGTCCTTGATAAAAAAAATAAAGTTCAGAATTCCACAGCTTGTGTAGATTTGTTTGTAAATCTTCCTCATAATTATAAAGGCACCCACATGTCTCGTTTTATCGAGATATTTCATAAATATCACAAAAATCTCACAATGCAGCATTTTTTAGTGATGCTGGAAGAAATTCGTAGTAAACTTGAAGCCGAAAAAGCCTATTGCTCTATAAAGTTTCCATATTATATAGAAAAAGAAGCCCCTGTTTCTAAAACACTTGGGTTTCTTGAATATATATGTTCTTATGAAGGTGAAGTGTATAAAAATGATACTAAACCAGATGAAGCTCATAGTAAGTTTTATATTTCTATAGAAATTCCGGTAACAACACTTTGCCCATGTTCAAAAGCAATAAGTGAATACGGTGCTCATAATCAGCGTGGAAAAGTAAGAGTGAAGCTTTTGTATACAGATTTTTTCTGGATTGAAGATGTAATTACTGCTGTAGAAAATGCCGCATCCTCTCCAATTTATTCAGCTCTAAAACGACAGGATGAAAAATTTGTAACAGAACATGCTTATGATAATCCTCGTTTTGTAGAAGATGTTGTACGTGAAGTATATCTTGCTCTAAAAAAAATGAATTTCAAATGGTTTAGTGTGGAAGCAGAAAATGAAGAAAGCATTCATCTTCACAATGCTTATGCATATACCCAGTATTCTGGTTTAAAAAATGCAAATTAAAACAATCTCTCAGTTATTAAAAGAAGGTGCAGATTTACAAAAACTTCTGGATTTTCTTATGGAAACAGAAAGTCAAAGCTTTGTGTCAGAATTGCAGGAAAAGCGAGAAACTTATTTTAATCGCATAAATACATTTCCTGAATATGTATTTTTATTTTTTGATGATGAAAATAATTATTTTGGCTATTTTTGTGGTGAACTATTAAATAAAATTCCTGAAACTGCAGAAGAAATAGCTTTTGATCACACCCCTTGCAACACCAGTGATGGCCATGTTTTTTATATTTCCAGTTTTGCCATAAATAAAAAATATAGAAAAATGCATTTGGGTAAAATAATGTTTACCAAAGTTTTTCAGCTTCTTCAAAAAGACTCGAAAATAAAAGAAATGATACTTTTAGTAAACGAAAAGTGGGAAAGTGCCAGAAGAATTTATGAGGGGTGTGGTTTTAAAATAATAAATACCTTTGAAAATGTATTTCCTCCAGAACCATTGATTGTGGATGAAAAAGGGAATGAAGAAAATGATAATAACAAATTACATTCAGATTCAAACTATACTAAAGGCTTATTAATGAGATTTATTCCATAAATTCTTTTGTTAAAAAAGAAAGGGGAAGTTTTTCAACTTCCCCAAAATAAACACTATATACTTTCATTGCAGAACCAAATCCTAAGTTTTTCGGAGGAACTTGAAAAAGGAATAAGACTTTGATTCTGAATTATAAGTAACTTTTTTGGAGGGACAGCTTGAGTCCCCATGCAAAAAGAATAATTATTCCTTTACACCACCAATTGTCATACCTACAACAAAGTATTTCTGTACGAATGGATATACAAGCAAGATTGGTACAGAAGCAACAATTGTGATTGAAGCACGAATTGAAACTGGTGTAACCTGACTTACAGCAGCACCATTAGCAGCAGCCAAAGCTTTTGCTCCAGCATCAGCACCAGTATTACTATTTTGACTGGCATTTAAGTAAGACATTAATACATACTGTAATGAGTGTAAGTTTTTGTTTCTTGAACAATATAGGTATGTATCAAACCAGCTGTTCCATGCACCTACAGCAACAAACAAACAAATCATAGCAACTGATGGTATAATTAATGGGAAAATAATCTGCATAAAGATTCTAAACTCATTTGCACCATCAATACGAGCCGATTCAACGAAGCTGTCTGGTAATCCATTAATATATGTACGAATAAGAATGAAGTTGAATACATCAATAATGCAAGGAATAATATAAACGGCGTAGTTTCCTACCAAATGAAGTTTCTTGATTAATAAGTATCCAGGAATCAAACCTGCATTTACATACATAGAAATTACAAGAATTGTTGTAAAGAATCTTCTAAGAACAAATTCTTTACGGCTTAATGAATAGGCAAGCATTGCAGTACAGAAAACACTTAAGACTGTTTGAATAACAGTTCTAGATAAGGAAATAAGTCCTGCTCTAAAAATATAATCTGTAATGAACAAGGCTTTGTAATTCTCTAATGAAAATTTTCTTGGCCATAATTTAATTCCACCTTTAATAGAATCCAAACCGTCATTGAAAGAAACAGCAATTGTATTCCAGAAAGGGTAAACAGTTACAATTACAACAAAAGCTAATGTTATATAAATAATTGCATCAAAAATAAAATTTTCTAAATTTGTTTTTTGTTTTGCAATTTTATACTGATTTTCATTACTCATCATATTAAACGCTCCTCACCAGCTCTCTTGGCAATACCATTTGCTAAAAGAAGTAAGCCAATATTAACAACATTCTTAAAAATACCTGCTGCAGTAGCTAAAGAGAAGTTGCTCATTGTGAAACCCCATTTTAATACGTAAATATCAATCTGAGTTGCAACATCCTGAATGATACCGTTCTTTAACAAGTAAGGCATTTCAAAGTTTGCATCAAGAATATGACCGGCAGACATAATCATCATAATAATGATTGTTGGTTTAATGCCTGGTAATGTAATGTGCCAGATTTTTCTTAGACGACCACAACCATCAATCTGTGCAGCTTCGTATAAACATGGATCGATGGCAGTCATTGCACCAAGATAAACAATTGTATTCCAACCAACTTCCTTCCATACGTAAGTCCAACCAACAATGTTATAGAAGTATTTTGGAACTGCAAGCCAGTGAATTGGCTGTTTTATAACATGCAAAGACAATAATATATTATTTAAAACTCCGTCTTCAACGGAAAGAACATTCGCAACTAAGCTAGTAACAATAATCCACGAAAGAAAGTGTGGAAGATATGATACAGTCTGAACGAAGCGTTTAATACCAATATGGCGAACTTCGTTTATAAATACAGCAAGAATAATAGCAGTGATATAACCCAGTGCAGTAGAAATAAAACTCATGCATACTGTGTTTCTCAAAGACAATAAGAATTCTGTATTCCAGATGATTTTACCAAATTCATCTCTGGCAATAGTACCATCCAATTCATATGTAACAAACAGTTCTCTGAACCATTTGAAACCAACCCATTCCTGTTTAAATAATGGGAATTTTGTTTTGTAATTCTGAAAAGCCATTACCCAACCGGTTAATGGTACATATCTAAATAAAATGACATATAAAACAAAAGGAAGTGACATCCAGATAAGCGCTTTCTGTTTTCCTAATAAGTGCCATTTATTTCTTTTTATTGTAAGTACTGTGGTTGCATCACCACTATTTGTTTTTTTATTTTTCATAAAAAAACCCCTTCAAAGAAAATAAAAAAAGTCCACAGTTTGTTCCCATGGACTTTTTGAAAAATGTAGAAGTTTTATAACTTCTACATTTTTTTAGTTAGATGACATACTAACTAAATCAGTCCTTATTTACCACCAAAAGCTTTAACGCGAGCGTCAAGTTCTGTCTGCATGAATGCATTGTAAACTTCTGTAAGTTTTGTCATCTGTGATGCAAATTCGTTCCAAGTCTTTTCGAAATCGTTTGGTGAACCCATAATCATTTTTGGAAGATACTTGAACTGGAGTGTTTCAAAGCCTTTCATAGCCAAAGCTGCATCGTGTTCAAGACCTTCGTTTTCTGGAGCAGGGTTACACTGCCACATTGGGTACCAACCTGGATTTTTTGGTGGGTCACGGTCAACAAGCTGAGCTACAGAGTTGATGTCATATGCTTTGAACATTTCAATATCGATTGCTGGTAAGTCACCCCAGAATTCATATGGAATGTTAGCAAGTGTTGTTGAATATCCGTCTGGATATGATCCTTCCCATTTTGGAGCTTCTTCTGTCCAAAGCTGTGCCTTGTTCTGAAGAATCCAGTTAGCATCTTTCTGCTGAGCTCTCTGTTCTGGAGTACGATATGGACAACCTGCTGTACCTGTAACTGAACCGTCTGTATCGATCTGGTAGTCTGTTCCTTCAAGACCCCAGTAAAGACGTTTCTGATTTTCTTCTTTAAGAAGTTCGTCCATGATTTTCAAAATCTTTGTTGCTTTTTCTACACCACAAGCTGTTGTGAAACCATAACCTCTCTGAAGGTTAGGAAGTGCACGATCACGGTACCAAGGTTTGATTGATTCATCGAATACTAAAGGAAGTGGAGCATAAGTTAATTCATATTTTTCTTCTGCTCTAAGTGACATTTCAGCATCGTACATGAACTGCCATCCCTGAATGAACATACCAAGTACACGACCCTGAGAAATCTTAGCTTTGTACTGATCCTGTGTATCTGTGAATGAAGCTGGATCAATTAATCCTCTATTGTAGTAGCCGTTAGCCATTTTGAACCATTTCTTAGCATTTTCATCAGCAAAGTTATCTTTATAAGTATAAGTACCATCACCATTGTCGATAACGTGACCGTTACCATCGTTTGGATAACCAGCTAAGAATGCAGGTGGGTTCCAAAGGTTGAATGCTGCATTTGGATCTGTAAGAATTGAGAATGGAATTGTTGGTAAACCATCAGCTGTTGTTGGGTGTTTTTTGTAGTAAGCTTCAATTACATCAAAGAACTGGTCAACAGTTTTAATTTCTGGCCATCCAGCTTCCTGAAGTACACATTTCTGAATCCACCAACCGTTCTGGTTATAAGATGTATTCTGGTCAGCACCTGTATAAGAACCGTAGTTTGGAAGTGAGTATACGTGTTCTTTTATAATGTTACCGTCAGCATCTTTTTCTGAATCTGTGTAAACAATTGCTTTCCAAACAGTTTCATAGTTTTTCATAATGTTTGGACATTCTTTTTCGATAATTGGTTTAATATCGATAAGTGTACCAGCACCCTGGAATTTTTCAGAGTCAACTTCTACTAAGTCTGGTAAGTCACCAGAAGCGATGATTGTACCAATTTTCTGGTCTTTATCACCGTTAAGAATATCCCATTCAAATGTGATTCCGAAGTTTTCTTCCAGCCATTTGTAATCGCGGTTGTCAGCAGGTGGCTGCTGTCTTTCCTGGATTGTGAATACAGAAACGTTAAGTGTATCTTTTTTAGATCCACCACATCCTACCAATGCTAATGCCATAATTGCTGAAGCAGCAACTGTCATTATTTTTTTCATAAAGTCCTCCTCTTGTTTGACTTTTTTAAACCTAAATTAAGTAAGAAAAAAGGGACTACTCCTTAAAATCACTTTTTCCTTAAAGATGAAAATCTATAAATCTTTTGTACAATTTTTATGGATTTTCATACCTATAGTTTAGTTATAACCTCAGATTCTTAATGACGATATAGGGGATTTTCCCTTAAATAAGTTTTTTTTTAATTTTTTTTCATTTTTACATTAATTTTAGGGGGTTCTTATGCTTTTTCTTATTAAAACTAAAATTCTGATATATAATAGAAAAATGTATGCTTTTATATTTTGTAAAAATAGGATATACTGTTAGATTATGAGTAAAAATAACGAAAATCAGAATAACGAAAAGAGAGATCCATTACTTTGTCACTGGGCAGACCAGATGGCAAATCAGATTATTAGAGAAAAAGGTGATTTAGATTCATACACATGTGCTTCTGGTATTACGCCATCTGGCACAGTTCACCTGGGAAATTTCCGCGAAATCATCACTGTTGATTTAGTAGTTCGCGCATTACGGGACCGGGGTAAGAATGTACGTTTCATATATTCATGGGATGATTATGATGTATTCCGTAAGGTTCCAGCAAATATGCCAGATCCAGAAATCCTTGAAAAATATCTTCGTTACCCAATTACAGAAGTACCAGATACAACTAAACGTAACGAAAACTATGCACGTCATCATGAAGTAGATATTGAACAGCAGCTTCCTCGTGTTGGTATTTCCCCGGAATTTCTTTATCAGGCAAGCCGCTACCGTGCAAACAAATATGCAGAAGGTATGAAAAAGGCTATGCAGAATCGTGATGTTATTAAGGAATGTCTTAATGAATATCGAGATGAAGCTCATAAGATGAAGCCAGAAGATGTTTATTGGCCTGTAGCTATTTTCTGTGGAAAATGTATGAAAGATACTACTGAAATCACAGATTATGATGGTGAATACGGTATTTCTTATAAATGTGAATGTGGAAACTGCGAAACTGCGGATATACGTACTTTTAAAGGTGCAAAACTTGGTTGGCGTGTAGACTGGCCAATGCGATGGAATGAAGAAAAAGTTGTATTTGAACCAGGTGGAAAAGATCATATCAGCCCGGGTGGTTCTTATGATACTGCGAAATTGGTTTCTAAACGCATTTATAATTGGGATGCACCAGTAACAATGCGCTATGACTTTGTAAACTTAAAAGGTGTGCCTGGAAAAATGTCATCATCAAAAGGTAAAGTTATTGCTTTACCAGATGCTCTTGATGTGTATCAGGCAGAGGTTCTCCGCTATTTATTTGCAGGAACTCGTCCTAATACAGAATTTGCCATTTCTTTTGATATGGATGTTCTTAAAGTTTACGAAGATTATGATAAGACAGAAAGAATTGTTTACGGTGTAGATAAGGCTAAATCTGATGATGTGTTCAATAAAGAAAAACGCATTTATATGCTTTCTCAGATTGATGGAAAAATTCCTGAAACAATGCCATATCAGATTACTTTCCGTATGCTTACTACATTACTTCAGATTTATTCTGGAGATGCAGATAAAGTAATAGCATCACTTGGTGATGTAAAACCTGAACAGGAAGAAAGATTACGTCGTCGTATTGCATGTGCCTGGTTCTGGATTCAGCATTCAGCTCCAGATTGTGCCCCAGACTTCTGTTTTGCTCTTCGTACTGACGGTTCTAAAGCAGCTCTTGAAGGGGATATGCTTACAGCAGTAAAACGAGTTCGTGATGAAGTTCTTCCAAAATTGGATACATTCCAGCAGGATAAAGAATGCCAGCAGGCAATGTATGATATTGCAACAGAAATGGGGCTTGATGCAAAAGCTTTATTTACTGCTATGTATAATGCTCTTATCAATAAAGATCAGGGACCACGTCTTGGTAACTTTATGAGAATTATTGGTAAAGATCAGTTACAGAAAATTTTGTCGGTATATTAGTTTATGAGATTAAGAAGTAAGTTTATTTTATTGTTTGCTGCTGCTGTTTTTCAGATTAGCATGCTATTGGCTACTGCCGTATTTGTTTCAAAAAAGATGAATAGAATGGAAGCCTATTCTGAACAACAGCATAATATTCAAAATAATCTTCGGGATATGACCGCTCATTTAAACAGAGTGGCATTCTGGAGTATTGATATGACTTCTGTGAAGGATGTTCAGCAAGAATATATCAGCAGTATAAATGATTCAATAAACTTACTTAATGATACGGAAAATTCATTTAATTTCGATTCAGCATTAAAATCAAATAATAAGAAGTTATATGCCCTGTGGAATGATTTTCAACCTAATCTTACAAGAATAGATTCTGTTCTTGCTAAGTTTCAAGGGTTGTCTAGTGGTTCTAATGCAATTTCTGCGGAAGTTAACCAGACAATTCAGTCAAGAGGAATTAGATATGCTCTTGAAGTGTATCCTCAGGAACCTGGACTGAAAGATGTTCCAGAATGGCTTGGAGAACTGGAAGGCTCTCTTCGGGAATCATTAAGCAAAATTGGTCAAATGACAGGTTTTCAAAATGGGATTATAGCACAGACCAATAGAGCTTTCGCTATTCAGAAAAAAAACTTTTTAATTGTTGCATTCTTTATACAGGTTTCTGTTTTCATTTGTTTGATTCTTGTTTTTTTTGTTATTTCCCGTCAGATTGTTGGTAGAATTCAGAAAGTTCGAGATGTAACTTCCATTCTTGCTTCAAAGGATTATTCAAAATCACTTGTGTTAAAAGACAAAAAGAATGAAATTGATGATTTGGTTCGTAATGTAAACAATGTTGTTTCAGAATTAAATGATTTCTTTGTTTTTGTAAAAACTACTACATCAAAAGCAATTTCATCAGGATTTTTAGTAACAGATTCTGCAGCAAAAACATCAGTTTCTTCTCAGCAGATTGATAATAATCTTAATCAGATTGCGGCAAACTTTACAGAAATTTCTAATTCTGTAGCAAGGGCAGTTATTACAATCAGCGAAATGAATAATAACGTTGATACTCTTGTTCAAAATAATTCAAAACAGACTATTGCAATTGATGAAAGTAACAATGCATTAAACACAGCAGTTGCTACTCTTGAACATATTAATCAGATGGCAAGAGAAAGAACTAAAAATGCAGAAGAAATGACCTCATTAGTTGCCGATGGTGATGAAAAAATAGGATTAACTGTAAAATTACTTACTCAGGTTGGAACTCAGCTTGATGAAATTAAAGATGTAATCACAATTATTGATAATATTGCTGAGCAGACAAACCTTCTTTCTATGAATGCGGCAATTGAATCTGCCCATGCTGGGGAAGCGGGTAAAGGTTTTGCAGTTGTTGCCGAAGAAATTCGTTCCCTTGCAGAAGAAACTGCGGATAATGCAAATTCAATTTCCGCTTCTATTAAAGGTATTATTAATTCTGTTGCTCAAGTTACAGAAGCCAGTCAACAGGCATCAGCGGCTTTTTCAGTTGTTAGTAATCAGACTGAAATGGTAATTAATTCATTAAGAGAAATTACCTCTGGTGTTGGTGAAGTTGATAATGAAATGAAGCAGATTAGACAGCGTAGTGAAGAAACAACTGCGGCTGCTGAACAGATTAATAAAAAATGTGAAAATCTTCAGGAAAAACAAAAATCCATTAGTGGTGAAATTGATGGCATTAATGATATGTTCCTTAGAGCAAAAATTGAAATTAATAAAATTAAACAGGGTACAACTGATATTGTTAAGATGATGAATGCTGTAAGTTCATCTAGCCAGGATAACTATAAGAGTTTAACACAGCTTGAAAATCAGCTGGATACATTTAAAACCCGTGATGATGTTGCTGAAAAAGTTCGGGATGCTGATTCTCAGAATGCAATTACAACTACTGGTTCTGGTGAAGATTTAATTAAAATGGCAGAAATGGAAGCCGCAGCTGCTTTTGAAGTGAATAACATTTCTGGTGCAAATTCTGTAAAAATATCAGATTCTGAAGATATTGAATTTGATTTAGATGCTGTAGAAGAATATGTTTTTGAAAAAAAATAATTTATTAGGATTAAATTAAAGAAAAATAACAAATTTCACACAGCACAGTTACCTAAAATGGCTACCGCAGAAAAAAGCCTTCTCAAAACCGCTAGATATCGTCGCTAGACGCTAAGGGCGGCAAGGAAACGATTGTTTCCGCCCTTAGAGCCTTTTTGAGAATTCTTTTTTCTGCTCCCGCC
>JAHAZJ010000142.1 GCA_018385315.1 Treponema sp.
AATTCTCAAAAAGGCTCTAAGGGCGGAAACAATCGTTTCCTTGCCGCCCTTAGCGTCTAGCGACGATATCTAGCGGTTTTGAGAAGGCTTTTTTCTGCGGTAGCCATTTCAGGTAACTGCGCTGTGGAAAGTTTGTTTGTTTGTTTTCTTTAATTTAAACCTAGGTTTTAATTCATTATTGCATCAATGTTTGCTTTTCCGCCTGGAACAAATGGGAGCACAGTTTCTTCTGGATCGACACTGATTCTTACAAAGCAAGGTTTATTTGGACGTTTTGAATCAAAGGCTTTAAGATACCATTGTGGGTCAGCGTCCCCATCAATAACTTCCAGTCCAAAACCTTTTGCAATTGAAAGTAAATCTGGCACTCTATCAAAAACAGAAGCACTGTAATTCTTTTTAAATAAATATTTCTGCTGTTGATAAACCATTCCAAGTGTACCGTTTTGAAAAACAATAATAGTAACAGGAAGATTTAATTCACATAATGTTGCCATTTCCTGAACATTCATCATAATAGAACCATCGCCACTATAACAAACAACTCTCTTATCTGGATTTACAAGAGCAGCACCAATTGCAGCAGGAAGTCCAAATCCCATTGTTCCCAAAGAACCGGATGTAAGGAATGATCGTGGTTTTTCTACTGGATAATACTGAGCAGCCCACATCTGATGCTGTCCTACATCTGTTGTAACAATTAAATCATCAGAAGAAATACCAGCTTTTTCTGCATATTCTGGAGTTTTAGAAATAATTTCCCTTGGATTTGCACCATCAGTTGTTGCACGACCAAGGTTTATTGAATCATTTCCCTTTTTAAGTGTCTGAATCTTTTTGAGCCAGCTTTCATCACTCTTTATTTTCTTTTCTTCAATTAATTGGGCTAAAGCTGGAAAAACAGATTCAACATCAGCAACTATTGAAACCGAAGTGGCCATTATTTTTTCTATTTCCGCCGCATCTATATCAATATGAATTATTTCAGCATTTGGACAGAACTGAGAAACAAGTCCTGTTGCCCTGTCATCAAAACGAACACCAGCAGCAATAACTAAATCTGAATCATGGATTGCAACATTTGCTGCATAAGAACCGTGCATACCAAGCATTCCAATAAATTCAGCTGAGCTTTCTGGAACACAACCTAGCCCCATTAAACTTGTAACAACAGGCATAGAATAATTTTTCAAAAATTTTCCAATTCCATCAGCAGCTTCAAAAGAATTACAACCACCACCACAATACAAAACAGGCTTCTTTGCTTTTGCAATAAGTTCCCCTGCTTTTGCAAGTTTTTCTGCCATGTCCTTTGCAGAAATATGGAATTTAACAGAAGCATCCTTCTTTAAGTATTCTTTGCCTGCATCTCCAGAAGATATTTTCATAAGCAAATCTTTCCAAACACCATCATCAATTTCAATCTCTTTTGCCTGAACATCCCTTGGAACATCAATTAATACAGGACCTGGCCGACCATTTAAAGCAATGGTAAAAGCTTCCGGAATTGCATGCATAAGTTCTTCTGGTGTTTTAACCATAACAGAATGTTTTGTAATTGGAAAAGATAATCCAAAAGTATCAGCTTCTTGAAATGCATCCGTACCAATTAAATAAGTATTTACCTGACCTGTAATTGCAATAATAGGAACAGAATCACAACGAGCATCTGCAATTGCAGTAAGAAGATTCATTGCTCCCGGACCAGATGTTGCCATACAAACAGCAACCTTTCCTGTTGAACGAGAAATTCCCTGAGCAATAAATCCAGCAGCCTGTTCCTGGCGCACAAGGACGTGGCGGACTGAAGAACGATTTAATTCATCATAAAGTGGAAGAATAGAACCACCTGGAATTCCTGCAACCATTTTAATTCCATACTCTTCTAGTAATTTAACAATAATTTGTGCGCCTGTTAATTTCATAATTTCATCCTTGTTTAATTTTTAGTAGTTTAATTATAAAAAAAGCCCTCCATAAAAACCGGAGAGCTTTGTTTTCAATATCAGTGTTTTAGTCACAAAATATATCAAATCTCTCTGGCTACTTAGTTGCCACCTGGACGAGAACTGATACGACTTTGACTAAAAGAGTTGTTTTCATGGAATTTATTTTCCTACTTTTATCTATTTCTGTCAATGGATAAATCCAGATTTACAAGCCCCAGATTACCTGGCATTTCTCTTATACAGAATAATTTTTTCGAATCGCCCCTTAACCTTTTCTGGCTCATCAGCTGCCACATCCCAGCCAAAAACTTCATATTCACTGTAAGCAAAATCCAGGCGAGAATTTGTAACTCCACCATTTTCTTCCAGCAATTCCCTATGTCTTTCCTTATTGTAAAAATGACTATACCATTCTGGATAATTTCCCTGCTTGCCTCTAAGAATAAAATCATAACGGAGTAAGTCATATAAGGGAGAAGTCTCTCCCTGGTTCACACTTCGTTGTTCACCACCCTCTCTAGCGGGGCACAAATTACATAAAGAAAGCCCCGCAACGCCCCAGTTGTTAGCCAAAAACTCAAACCAATAAGTTTCCCTATGTTGAACTTCAAAAATATTTTTCTGCTGCCCAAGTTCTGTCATTTTACAAAAGAAATCCCACATACTCATATTTCTTTGAATATAAGCCATAGAATTTTTAAACTTACCACTGTTCCAATATGCATCTACCAAAGTTTCCAATTCTTTTAAAAACATCATATCTTTGTAAGACATATAGGGAGTGCTAAAAGTTTCGTAAACAGGTTTTTCCATCCACTTCCATCCCTTCTCCTTTGCATATTTTTCCATGGCTGTTCCACTAAGAACTTTTAAAAATCCTAATTGAAGAGCATCTGGTTTTAAAGAAATAACAAATTCAAAGGATTTCCCAAAACTTTCCAAATCTTCATAAGGAAGTCCTGCAATCAAATCCAGATGTTGGTGAATTGTAGAAGGAATTCGCTTTATATTCGCTGCAAGTTTTTCAATATTATCAGAACGGCAAATAGCTTTTAATGTTTTTTTATTTGCAGACTGAACACCAATTTCAAACTGCATAACACCAGCAGGAACCTGTTGCAAAAACTCCAGAGCTTCCTCCGAAAGATATTCTGCTTCTATTTCAAAATGAAACATTGTAATTTTATTATGATGTTCAACAATATATTTCCATATGGCAATATATCTTTCTGGCATAAGATTGTAAGTGCGGTCAACAAATTTAACCAAAGGAACCTTTGCATCCAAAAAAATCTGTAAATCTTTATAAACCCTTTCTACAGGCATAAATCTCACTCTTGTATCTGTAGAAGAAAGACAATAACTGCATTTATAAGGACATCCTCTGGAACTTTCATAATAATAAATTTTGTGAGTCAGCTCAGGATTTTTTTCACAATCATCCCATTTCAAAAAAGGATAAGGAAATTTCAGCACATTCAAATCACAAATCAGTTCCTGTTGCCCTGTAAAAATTGCTTCACCCTCATAATTACGGAACCAAACTCCTTTTACATCCCTTATTTGTGCAAAAAAATCTACATTCCTAATTCCTACTTCCTCATTCCGGCTTACATTACTCTTAATTTTTAATTTATTAAGAACCTCTTCTCCTTCACCACTTATAATAAAATCAAGATCAGACAGTAATGAAAGGTATTTTTTTGCTCCATAACTAAACTCCGGACCGCCAGCCCCAATGATTGCATCAGGTAAAATCTTTTTTATATCAGGAATAATTTTACAAATAATTTCTGCATTCCAAATATATGTGGAAAATAAAACAACATCAGGGTTTTCCCTATAAATTCCCCGTAAAATCTCTCCTACAGGCTGATTAATTGTAAATTCTAAAAATGGTATATCACAATAACCAGAAAGAGACCGAACCGCCAGACATGTATGCATATAAGAAGCATTCACAGCCACAAGTAAAAATTTCATACCCAAAATTATACCACAAATGAAAAAATCCCGTAATTCCCCCTTCCCCACTCCCACATCCTTCATCCTTCATACTTCATCCTTCATCCTTCCTAACTCCTCCTTCCTAATTCCTAATTCCTAATTTTTCTGCTATATTATCCCTATGTCTTTAAACTGTAACGAAATTAATTTAATTATTCAGGAACTAAACCTTACTGGTGCTTTTATTCAGGATATTATTCAACCAGGCTTTGATACTCTTGCCCTTTATACATACAAAGAAGGAACTGCAAAAACTGTTTTAATATGTACAGCACAAAATTCAGTTCGTCTTAATGAAACTCGCAAAAAAATAACAAAGAATGATAAACCATTGCGTTTTATGGAATTCCTGCGGTCCAGAATAAAAGGCTGTAGAATAAATTCTTTTGAACAAATTGGTGTTGAACGAATTGTAAAAATGGAGTTATCACGTACTGTAGTTATAAAAGATAAACCAAATGAAAAAACAAACTCCATAAAACTTGCCTCTACTGCATTCAATCTTTCCAACACAGCAGTTTCAAACAGTAAGATTCGAGAAGAAGAAATTAATGAAAGCTATATTCTATATATAAAATTATGGAATAATGCAGCAAATATTATTCTTTGCACAGAAGACAATATAATTCTTGAACCAATGTTCCGCCGTCCTGAACGAAAAGAAATTAAGGATGAAATTTTTGTTCTTCCAGAAATTAATTTGGAAAAAATCGCTGAAGCAGAAACAAAATTTCCTGTAAGAGATTGGCCAGCAAACCAGAGTTCTGAAGATATTAATCAGGGAAAACCCTTTAACTCCTTTAATTCCTATGTTGACTATTGGTATTCGGAACATGCAGATAATTTAAGTCGGGAATCTTTATTAGAAAAAGCAGAAAAATGGTATAATATTAATCTTTCAAAAAAAGAATCTGCATTAGAAAACTTACTCAAAAAACAGAATGAATTTGCAAATGCTGAGCAATTAAAACACCAGGGAGATTTAATTTTATCTTATGGTCACTTAATTCAACCAGAATCCAAATACCTTGAATGTGAAGATTATGAAACTGGTAAAACATTACGCCTTTTAATTGACCCTAATAAAACTGCTCAGGAAAATGCTGCCCAATATTATAAGAACTATAAAAAAGCAATTTCAGGTGCTGAAGAAATTACCCATGATATTGAGATTGCAAAAACCCAAATTGAAAAACTGAAAAAACAGTATGAAGAAATATTAAATGAAAAAAATCCTGTCAAGATTGAACAAATTTTAAGAAAAGATTCAAAGCCTAAACAGCAGATAAAAAAATCTCATCCAGGATTAGATTATACAATAAATGGCTGGCTGCTTCTTGTTGGCCGTGATGCAAACGAAAATGATGAACTTTTACGACACCATGTTCGAGGAGACGATTTATGGCTCCATGTTCGTGATTTTCCTGGTGGATATGTATTCATAAAAGCAAGAAAAGGAAAAACTGTTCCTCTAGACATACTGCTTGATGGGGCAAATCTTGCCATTTATTACTCTAAAGCAAGAAATGCAGGAACTACAGACCTTTATTATACACACGTAAAATATTTGCGCCGTGCAAAAAATGGACCAAAAGGTCTTGTAATTCCAACTCAGGAAAAAAATCTTTGCGTCACACCAGATAAAGACAGATTAAAAAGGCTGCAAATACTTCATGCAGAAAAAGAAGGTTTAAATTAAAGAAAAATAACAGACAAACAAACAAACAAACTTTCCACAGCGTCTTAGAGTAAAAGTACTACCGCTACAACGTGCCTACGAAGCTGCTCGCTGAAGCTGTTTGGAAATTATCCTTCTCGCTGCGCTCGTCAGCTTCAGAGGCACTTCGTAGTCCCGTTTTCGCTCTCGTACTTTTACTCTAAGACTTCCCTGGTATTTTGATTTTTTTTATTCAAACCATGAGGTCTGCTAGATATCCGTCATTGGGAGGAGCGAAGGGACGTGGCAATCCAATGGACATACCAAAATGCTTTTTTTTTCAATTTGGTATGTAAAATTCGGGTAAAATTCTCTACTCAAATCCCCTTATGCATACCAATTTGTTTTATGAAAAAAATGGTATGTATTTTTAACAGAATTCAGCCAGTAAATCAAAAATAAATACATACCAAACTCATTTATACAACTTTGGTATGTAAATAATCAAAAAAAGCTCCACTAAATCATATAAAAATACATACCAAATTGAAATTATTTAGTTTGGTATGCATTCAGCACAAATAAAAGTAGAAAAATACGGAAAATTTACATACCAAAATGCATTTTTACAACTTTGGTATGCAAAAACAAAAAAAATCGTGGCAATTATAAAAAATTACCACGCTTGTATTAACAATAACTCTTAATTCATAATTCTGAATTATAGAACTGGCACCCGCCCTTCTAATTTACCAAAGGCAAATTAGAAGATTTTATTAACTTCCTTGCAGAGCCTAGCAAACTTTAGTTTGCTAGACGCACCACACGGAAACCAAGGTAGCCGTTGCCGTGGTAGTACGGGTCGCTGTAGGTACGGAAAGAAACAGCAAAGTTGTCCAAACCATTGCTCCAACCACCACCGCGGCGAACGCGGAGAGAGCCCGAGGAAGCACCAGTTGGGTCACTTCCGCCTTCTACTTCTATATCGTAACAGTCTGTAAACCAGTTCCAGCACCATTCCCATAAATTTCCATTCATATCATATAAGCCATAAGCATTTGGTAGCTTTTTTCCTACTTCATGTGTTGTTTTATTTGAATTACTAGAGTACCATGCGTATTCGCCTAATTTATTTACATTACTTGTTCCACTGTATGTTAAACTAGCTACAGTATTATCTCCTGCACGAGCAGCATATTCCCACTCTGCTTCTGTTGGTAAACGATAACCATTTGCATTCCAATTACATTCAACTGCATTCCACGTATCACGCAATGGATCATCCTCTGCGGTTGGTAGTTCTCCCCATTTTGCTGGGTCTGTGTTACCACTTATGCTGTAACATGGTGTAAGTCCTTCTGCCATAGAGCGTTTATTACAATAAACAAGTGCATCATACCAACTTACATAATATGCTGGATAATTATCTCCATCTCCTTTGGATGAACTTGGAGAATCATCTCCATAACTACAGTATTTTTCATATTCTGCTTGGGTTACTTCGTATTTTCCCATGTAAAATGGTTTTGTTATTGTAACTTTGTGTACTGGTTTGTCAGAGTCAGAACCTTTATTACTTCCCATTTGGAAAGTGCCTGCTGGGATTAATACAAAGCCTTCTGAGATTCGTGAATACTTACAAATAGTGCAAACTTCATTAAAAAAACTGTGTTCTGCTTTGCTGTCTGTAACGTCGTGTCCACAAGTTGCTGCATGCCAGTGGTTTGTTTCATTGCTTGTCCATTCTGACGCAAATTTATGTGTATGTGCTAATTTCTCGATTGCTTCTGTTGCTGTATATCCACATACACTACAACTTCTTTCTCTAGTACCTTCTGCTTCTTCGGTGGCTTCCTTTGTTACTGTCCATTCACCAAAACTGTGTGTTGCTTTACCACTTACTTCTGTTGTATGTCCACAAGTTGATGCGTGCCAGTGGTTTGTTTCATTGCTTGTCCATTCTGACGCAAATTTATGTGTATGTGCTAGTTTTTCAATTGCTTCTCTTGCTGTATATCCACATACACTACAACTTCTTTCTCTAGTACCTTCTGCTTCTTCGGTGGCTGCTTTTGTTGTTGTCCAATTGCCAAATGCATGTTCTGCTTTACCACTTACTTCTGTTGTGTGTCCACATGTTGCACTATGCCAGTGGTATGTTTCGTCACTTGTCCATTCTTCTGCAAACTTGTGTGTATGTGCTAATTTCTCAATTGCTTCTGTTACTTTATATTCACATACACTACAACTTCTTTCCCTAGTACCTTCTGCATCTTCGGTGGCTGCTTTTGTTGTTGTCCAATTGCCAAATGCATGTTCTGCTTTACCACTTACTTCTGTAGTGTGTTCGCAAGTTGCGGCATACCAGTGTTTTTTTTCATCGCTTGTCCATTCTGACGCAAATGTGTGTGTATGTGCTAATTTTTCAATTACTTCTATATCTTTGTATTTACATACATCACAAACTCTTTCTTTACATCCTGCCTCTTCTTCTGTGGCTGCTTTTGTTTCTACCCATTCACCAAAACTATGTTCTTCTTTACCACTTACTTCTGTTGTGCGTCCACAAGTTGCGGCATGCCAGTGGTTTGTTTCATCACTTGTCCATTCTTCTGCAAATGTGTGTTCGTGAACTTCTTGCGAACAACTAACCATTAATATACTTACTGCAAACAAAATTGCTGTAAATAAACCAATTTGTTTTTTCATTTTCTTTTCCTTTATATTTAATTTTTTATTTGCAACGCAAACTTTGTAAAGCAAATATTTTTGAACTAAAACAAAAAAAAGACGTCATAAATTTGCATTTTAACAAACTTACAACGTCTTTTGCCTTTTTATAAAAATTTAAAAAAGATACAATTATGCTATTGATTGATTGATTGATTGATTGATTGATTGATTGAGCATACGCACTAAACCCTCTTTTGTCAAAAGTTTTTTCATTATAACACAACTTGTTTTAATGTCAAACAGTGCATAGACGATGTGAAAGTTTCAAGCATATATGGCTTCAAATGTGTGATTCTTTTTTGAAGGCGGGGATGTGTTTAAAAAACCCTGCCCCTTCCGGGTCCATGGTTTGAATAAAGAAAAATTAAAATACCAGGGAAGTCTTAGAGAGTAAAAGTACGAAAGCGAAAACGGGACTACGAAGTGCCTCTGAAGCTGACGAGCGCAGCGAGATGGATAACTTCCAAACAGCTTCAGCGAGCAGCTTCGTAGGCACGTTGTAGCGGTAGTACTTTTACTCTAAGACGCTGTGGGAAATTTGTTGTTTGTTTTCTTTAATTTAAACCTACTATTAGTCTATGCGCCAGTGGTTGTTGCTGTCTTTTGTAAAGCGTTTAGCATTTACTTCCAAAAGGCGGCCATCTTCACCAGACATTTTAATCATGTTAGTTAATGGATTTACTTCTGTAATACGGAAGTTTGTTCCATCATAATGAATATGAAGACCTTCTGTAGGAAGCTTTTTGTGTGCTTCGTTATACCAGTCAAATTCATAGGAAAGACAACATAAAAGTCTTCCACATTGGCCAGAAATTTTCATTGAATTAAGAGATAAATTCTGATCCTTTGCCATCCGAATTGAAACTGGGCGCAATTTATCTGAAACTCCATGACAACAGAATGGTCGGCCACAAACACCAAGTCCACCTGTGATTCTTGATTCGTCTCTAACACCAATCTGGCGCAATTCTATTCTCATTTTAAAAACAGAAACCAAATCTTTTACTAAATCACGGAAATCTACGCGGTTATCTGAACTAAAGAAGAAAAGAGCCTTTTGTTCATCAAAAAGGAAATGAGTTTCTACAAGTTTCATATCCAATTTGTGTTGTGCAACTTTTTCTTTAAAAATAGGGAAGGCCTCTTTTTCTTTTTTAATCAATTCTTCCCTTTTTTTCATGTCTTCATCTGTTGCTTTACGATCAACAGTAACAATGTCACTTTGCTTAATACCAATTGGTTTCTTAGATTCACCTAAAACTTTACCCATGTCTTTTCCGTAGCGGGTTGGTGTAATAACATAATCACCGGCATTGAGTTTTAAGTTATTTTGTGTTTTTGCATATAATGTTTCGCTGGAATATTCCAGTTTAATATGGTAAAGAGGGAAATCTATTACAAGATTTTCAGTTTCTACAACAGAAGTATCATTATCTTCTAGAGACTGAAGGTTTTCGTTTTCATCGTCTATATCGCTTTCAAAAATATCACTCATAATTTTACACCTTTTACAGTATATAGGTTAGGCTTGCATCAAGTCTACAATTAATCCTTTAATTTCGTCTATTTGGGCAAGAAGTTTCAGATTATCTTTTTGATTTTGAATCATACTCCTTGCAAGATTATCAAGATTTTTATTTATAAGTTCCACGTTTACGCGAGGATCTTTTGGTCTAAGCTTAGTATTGTAATTGGAAAAAAACTGCATTGGAGCAGAAAACCCTTTTTTGTTTTTTTTAGTTATTTCATAGTTATTTAGAACAACAAATCGAACAAACTGCTGAACACTTTTTTTGAATTCCTGAAGATTTTCCAGTGTAGGATTTTCTTTGATTTTATCTCCAGCAATATCAACGGCATCTTTTAAGAATACGGCAGCTTCTTCTACAGTCATGGATTGGATTTCTTTTGGTAATCCTGCTGCTTCCATTTCTGCACTAAGCTGGGTTTCCTTTAAAACATCCCCAAATTTTGTGGTCCGAGTATTGTTGATTTTTTGTTTTTTCTGATCTTTTGCAACAGAGAAGCCTGCACTTTGTACTCCTGCATAATATGTAGAAGTGTTAAGTGTATTTACGTCGCTCATGAAAGGGTAACTCTCTCTTGAATAGCTTTAGACTGGAAATATTTATCCTTTTCAGATTGATATTTTTCTTCTTCTTTAATGGAAATAAGATGACCATGAAATTTTGCAGTGTCTTCGATCTGAACCTTGTGGGAAACAATATCGCCCATTACAGCAGAATTAACCATAAGTTTAACGCTTTCATCAGCAAAAATGTTTCCTAAAACAATTCCACCAACAATAACAGATTTTCCAACAATATTTCCTCTAATTTTTGCATTTTCGCCAATAATGATATTTCCATCAGTTTCAAGATTTCCATCAATATCGCCATCAACACGAACAAATCCGTTTACTTTAATGTCGCCAGAAATGAAAGAACCGTTTCCTAAAAGAGTATTAATAGATATATCATCAAGTTTAAGTGCCATATGAACCTATTTTGTTGCAAGTTTAATATTTAAGTATTTTGCAGGATCTACTACATCAGAACCTATATGAACTTCATAGTGAAGATGTGGACCTGTTGAAATACCAGTGTTTCCTACATAACCAATAAGAGAACCCTGATTAACAAACTGTCCTTTTTGTACAGTAAACGAGTTTAAGTGGGCATAGCGGGTATAGAAACCGTGATTGTGTTTAATAATAACGTAGTTACCGAAGCCGCTGTCAAAACCTACTGTAACAACCTGACCAGAAGCAGTAGAAATTACAGGATCACCAGAGTGATATGTTGAAAGGTCTATTCCTTTATGAATATACCAGTGACCTTTTGTAGGATGAATATTTGGACCAAAAGACATTGAAACGTGAAGGTTAGATGCTTTAACTGGACATACACTTGGAATTTCTGTGAAAAGAGATTGCTGTGTTTTAAGCATTTTTCCAATCTGTTCAATAGGCTCAACTGCATTTTCAAGATATGATGTTAATTCCTGAATATCAGCTAATTCTTTTGTAGAACCTGCTGTGATTTCTTTTGTATTGAATAATGAAGAAAGGTCACTGTTTGAAAGAGAAGTATTATTTCCTCCAGAAACCTGATCAATTCCTAACAATGACAAACTTTGAGAAAGAGATGCTTGGAAACGTTTTGCAGACTGGAACAAGTTTGCATTTTCATCTCTAAGCTGATCAAGACTAGCAAGAGTTTCTCTATTTTGTGTTTCAAGAGCACTAATTGTCATGCTTGAAGAAATAGATTTTTTGTTAAAATATACAAATGAGAAAATAATTCCAATTGTTAAAAAAATTGATAAAAATAAAGCAAAAACATTTGTCTGAAAGTTTATTACCTTACTTTTAGAGTGAGGTACAATCATGATTGTTAATTTGCTATCTAATATTTTAAAAAACTTTAAAAAGACGCCACCTACTTTTTTAGCAAAAAAAGAGAAATTCTTTTTTGAGTTTGAGTAGTAATGTCTGTCAATTTTTTTTGTTATTGATGTTCTAGACAAAGTAGACTCCAGTCTTCCAAACTTTTATAGTTCTTTTCAGTATAACATGATACTGTTGGGTGGTCAAACGCAACGGTTTTAATATTTTGTTATAACTTTTTTTATTGTTTTCCTAAGTTGACGGTATAACAAACCTATGTTATCTTTATCGGTAGAAAAGAGTGAAAAAGTTAATTAATTAACACGTTTTATCTCATAGAAACGGTTGTTAGTTATATAATCCCTGCCATTTTTAGGAAGAAAGCCATGAAGTTATTTGATACTCATGCCCACATCGGGCTTATATACGATGATCCTGTTGAACAATTGCGTGTAATTCAGCAGGCAAAAAAAGCTGGAGTTGCAAGAATTATCAGCATAAATAATAGTCTTATGGATTTCCCAAAGGTTTATAATAATCTTAAATCTGTTGCTGGAATTTATCATGCTGTAGGAGTTGCTCCATCAGAAGTAACAAATCCTGGTCCAGATTGGATTAATACAATAGAAAAATATTTGGAATTACCAAATGTTGTTGCAGTAGGTGAAACAGGATTGGACTATTTTAAACAGTTTGGAGACAAGCGTTCTCAAATTGAATTGTTCATAACACAGTTGGAAATTGCTCAGAAACATAATCTTCCTGTTATTATACATAATAGAGAAGCTGGAAAAGATTTGTATGATGTTTTAACAGAACGACTTCCAGATGCTGGTGCAATTTTACATTGTTATTCTGAAAATGCAGAATATGCAAAAAAATGTTTAGATAAAAATATTTGGTTTAGTTTTGCAGGAAATCTTACATATAGAAATGCCCGTAATCTTCATGAAACAGTATTGAATATTCCTGTTGACCGTATTTTAATCGAAACTGAAAGTCCATTTATGATTCCAGCAGAATATCGTGATAAAAAACGTACTATGCCAGGATATTTGCCATCTACTGCAAAATTCCTTGCAGAAATGTTGGATATGGATGTAGAAGCTCTTAGCCAGCAGTTGTGGAAAAACAGTTGTAAAGCATTCAATCTTCCAGAAGAAAACTAAAAATGTCTCTTTATCACCCGGTAAAAATTGGAAACGTTGAGTTAAAAGGAAATATATTTCTCGCACCTGTAGCAGGATACAGCGATTCTGCGTTTAGATCAGTTTGTATTGAAAACGGAGCTTGCTTTACATATACAGAAATGGTTAGTGCAGAAGCTTTGGTTCGAAACAATATTAAAACAGAGACTTTAATGGCTCGGGCTTACAACGAAGACAAATACGCAGTGCAGATTTTTGGTGGTGAAGAAGATTCTATGGCTCAAGCAACTCGCATTGTTTTAGAAAAAACACATTGTGAAGTTATTGATATAAATTGTGGTTGTCCTGTACCTAAAATTATAAAAACAGGAGCTGGCTCAGCTTTAACAAGAGATCCTGAGCGTTTATATAAAATTGCAAAAGCGGTAAAAAATGCTGCCGGAGATACTCCTGTAACTGTAAAAATCAGATCTGGTTGGGATAAACCAAATATGACATGGAAAGAAGCAGCACAAGCAGCTTTGGAAGCAGGGGTAAGTGCAATTACAATTCATCCAAGAACTAGAGCGCAAGGTTATGAAGGTCATTCTGATTGGTCTATTATGAAAGACCTTGTAGAATTTGTTGATGGTAAGGTTCCTGTTTTTGGATCAGGAGATTTGTTTAAGGTTGAAGATGTTGTAAAAATGCTGGAACAGACAGGTGTTGATGCTGTTATGTACGCTCGTGGTGCAATGGGAAATCCTTTTATTTTTAAAGATACAACATCTATGTTGTTAACAGGTTCTTATGAACCTGTGCCTGCAGATGTTAGAATTAAAACAGGTTTTGAAGAATTGGAACGATTATCAAAAGAAACAGGGGAAAAGCATGCCTGTTTAGAAATGAGAAAACGTTTCGCAGCATATTCTAAGGGAATAGAAAATGGTGCGGCTTTAAGAGCTCAGATTGTTCATGCCAGTACAATTGAAGATTATAAAAATATTTTCAAAGAGATAATAAAATAAATCAGGTTATTTTTTTCACATGAACGATGATTAGTTTGCCAATACTCTGGAAAATTGTTATAATTAAAGAAACTATCTTTTATTAAAATCATTTAACAATAAAATGAGTTTACTCCAAACAATATCAGATTTATTTGAAGCATTATTTAAACGTTCCTCACCTGAAGTTCAAAAGAAACAGCTTTTGAAAAAAATGGAATCTGAATTGCGTTTAATGACACCTCGTATTTATAAAGATGGTTATTTAGATGCTAATTTTGGTGAAGCATTATTTGCCTTGTATAAAAATACAAAATCATTAGATGATTTATTTCTTGCAACAATTAGTCCAACAGATATTCAGCGGCAACATAGATTTGAAGCTCAGTTGATAGTAACCGGGTATTCAAACGAACTACAGGAAGTAATGGAATCTCTTTCTTATGAAAATAAAAAAAGAGAAATTTTATCTGAAACGGCAAATGAGGAAAGAGTTTATTTTCGCCAGAGAAAGAATCTTGAACGCTTATTAAAAGAATTGAACTCTGAAGAATTTAAACGCATGGATAAAGATATTCTTGATTTGCGTCATTTTGCAGATTTCTGCCGATACAATTTTATTCAATTCCTGCAGGTTTTTGATTCAAACTTTATTCCTGCGGATTTTTCTTATAAACCAAGATACACTCCTGTTTCAATAGCAAAGGCAATCAATCTTCTTGAAGATTTTTATTATCAGGTTGAAGGATTACATATTACAACTACAACTGCAGATCAGATTAAAGCATTGGCAATGTTGAGAACAAATGGTGCTGTTTCTGATGCAGACATAATGAAGTATATTGGCAATTTAAAAAAGATAAATTACACAATTACAAGAATCCTTTCGCCAGACAAGATAAAAGCTATTATTCGAATGGCAAAAGAAGATTCTTCTTATGAACCTGAATTTGCAAAGTATACAGGCTTACCTCGTCAGGAATTTGCTAATATGCTTCAATCTCGTTTTAATTCTGAAGAACAGAGAATTAAGACAGAAATTCAGAACGATATGATTACAAACGAAATGACAAAGCTTTTCCGAGGTTTAAGCTTAGAAAATGTTATTGGCTATGATGATTCAATGGATGAATTGTTACAGCAGAATACAGATCTTTCTCTAAAATGGGTTCTTCCTGTAAGAATCTTAAAAACCTTTTTGAAAGTTTATGTTTCATCTGGTGTAAAAAGTTTGTTAAATAACTTAGTTATCGAAGGATTTTTTAGCAATCCTTTATATAAAACAAATTTTTCATCAACAGTTTTTGCTGTAATAAATGCAGATACCCAGGTTAAAGAATTTGAAGAATCTTTTGGAGTGGGACAACCATATAATGTTGCCATTATGCAAGGTTATATTATTGATAGTCATAAAGATAAAGATTTCTATAACAAGCTTGTGAAAATGGTTAATGATGTAAATAAAGCGGCCCATGATTTGATGCAGAATATTACTACGGAATTGTGTTCTTTGTATAAAGAAATGGGAGAGTTATTAGCTGATTCTAAAAAACCTTCCAGTGAAATTATTTCCAACGTAAAGGTTCTTATGATGTCATCACGAAATAGAAATAATACAAACTTATTAGAAGAACAATATCAAAATTGGGAGATTTTTTTTGATATTATGAAGAATTATGTTATTATTAATAGAAGTGAAATGAATCATGGGTCTTAATGAAAGATAAAATGGCAGAGAAAGAGAAAACAAATTCAGAACTAAATGATACTATTCTACTCGAACAGACAATGCAATATGAAAAGAAAATTTATGATTTGGAACAATTAATAGATATTGCAAAGTCTTTCTGTTCTACTTTAGATTTCAGCAAGCTTTTGGAATCAATTGTCTATATCTCAATGGCTCAAATGCATGTTTTAGGTGCAGAAATTTTTGTTAAAAATTTAATTACTAATGAAAATTTAATTCTTGAAACCTCTGCCGAAAAACTTTCTATTCCAGTAAATTCACAGCTTTCCAATAAATTGCTTGAATTAAATAGACCTGTAACATTCCAGGAAATTCTTAACCAGAAGAAAAAATTTTCCCATATTGATGTTCTTGAAAAACTTAATCCCACATTAATTGTTCCTTTGATCCAAAAAAATCACCTTAATGGTATTCTTGTATTGCAAGAAAGAATTGCTATAGGTGATGATGATTCTTATTCTGATTATGATAAAACTCAAATCATGTCCATCGCTTCTTTAGCTAGTGTTGCAATTAATAATGCAGCCTTGCTGGAAATGTCTTCTACGGACATGATGACACATCTTAAATTAAAATACTTTTTCTTTAATTTGCTTACAGAAGCCATTGATAATGCATTTGTACAAAACGAGAATCTTGCAATTCTTATGTTTGATATTGATCATTTTAAGAAATTTAATGATACATATGGACACGAATGTGGAGATCATGTTCTGATAAAAGTAGCAGAATTAATTAAACAGAGTTTAAGAGATACTGATGTTGCAAGCCGATATGGTGGAGAGGAATTTACTGTTTTATTAAATAAAACAAAAAAAGAAGAAGCGGTTCTTGTTGCAGAAAGAATTAGACAGGCAATTGAAGATAATGATTTTGTATTTAATAATCAGCATCTTCATGTAACAATTTCTGTTGGTGTTACTGTTTTTGATGCAGATAATAATCTTGTATATTCTCCAAATGAGCTTGTAAATCAAGCCGATAAGGCTCTTTATCTTTCAAAAAATAATGGAAGAAATCAAGTAACAACTTATTCTGTTGGTAATGATTAAACTTATGAAACGACAGCCTTTTTTTAGAAAGCCATTCACATACACATATTTTCGTGCTGCTTTATGGATAATAGCAATTAATATTGTTTTTTTCTGTTTTACATCAGTTATGCCTCAGATGAAATATTATCTTTCCATGAACGTTTATTTACTGATTGGAAGAAAAATGTTTTGGCAGCCAGTATCTTACATGTTTACTCATGGAAGTTTTGTTCATCTTCTTTTTAATATGTTCGTTTTGTATCAAATTGGCACGGCTGTGGAAAGAGCGATAGGTTCTAAGGAATTTCTTATTTTTTATTTTGTAACAGGCATTCTTAGTGGATTGTTATCATTGTTGGTATACCTCTTAACCGGCCAATGGGCTGTTTTTTTGTTGGGAGCAAGTGGTGCAATTTATGGTTTGTTACTGGCATATGCAGTTTTATTTCCTAAAGCAAAACTGTTTATATGGGGAATAATTCCTGTAAGTGCGCCTTTGCTTGTTATTGTTTATGCTTTCATAGAGTTATTGAGTGGAATGGAAGGCTCTTCTGGAGTTGCCCATTCTGCTCATCTCTTTGGAATTCTGGTTGCATGGCTCTATTTTGTAATCAGATTTGGAGTACATCCACTAAAAATATGGAAAGAATCGTTTCGAAACAGATAGTATTCTCATTCTTATTTATGTTGTTCATAGGATTTAGAGGTTTTTCTCAAACTCCATCAATTGTTCAACATGTAAGATTTCCTGTATGGGCAGAAGTGGATGCATATCCTGGACTTGAAATTCCTGCCGATGAAAATCAAACAGAAGAAAAAACACAATATGACTATGCCATCGGTAGAATTAGGGAAATTGTTCCTTTCTTATTGAACGGAATGGTCTATGGGTGGGAATTTGTTTACACACCATCAGATAAAACCCGTGGAGTAGAAGAATATTTAGAAGTTAGGGTTATTCAGAATTTAGAAAATGAAACAAATCCGATTCAATATTCGTCTCCATGGATTGCTGATAATAAATTTAATTGCTGGGTAGACTATACCAGAACAGAGTTTCAAGTTCAAAATTATTATCTATGGTCTTCCATTCAAAATCCATCTATTCAGGGAAGGGGAAAGGGTTCTTTGGAAATGGGCTTTGATGGAATAAAAAAAGCAGCGGAGGAAGCACTAAAAAATGCAATCCTCAGTTACTATAAAAATACTATAAAAAACAAGCCAAAAGAGATTCAAGGCAAAGTTTTAATTCGGAAAATACCAACAATAGGAATAAGTTCGGGGCAATATATAATAAATCTTGATTTTTTCCTAGAATGCGGTAAAATAAAAGAGTATAGTCAGTTTTAGGTGGAGGCAATATGAAAAAATTCCTTATTTCTTTATCAGTGGTTGCGGCTGTTTGTTTAGCTTTGTTTGCACAGGAGATTCCACAGTCAGATTACCAGCCTGCCGATTATGATTTTGAAGCTCAGAAAACAAAAACAGAAATTATCATTCCAAAGGATCAGCATCTTACAAATGAAACTGGTTCTGTAAAAATTGAATATCAGCCAATCTATAATCAGGTACGTATTTACTATGAATGTATGTATGTTACTTTTGATAGAGGTGAAGCAATGGATACAATTAATGAATGTCTTGCTGATTTTCAGAAGGAACATAAATATTTCGGTTACAGATATTTAACAGAAGATCGTACAAGATTCTTCAAAGATGAAAAGGGCAGACGAAAAGCTCAATATATTTCTTGTGTAGAATTTACCAGATAGGTATTCTTATTTTATAAAAAATATAGTAAAATATAAGCCGATATTCTTTTGAGTATCGGCTTAATTTTTTTGAATTGGGAAAATATAAAGGATATACGGAAATGGACATCAAAAGCGTAATTAAAAATCTTCATCCACTTGAAATCAAAGTTTTGTTAAAGTACACAAGCAAGGATGAATTAACATCAGAAAAACTTCAGAAAGAATTGGATTATAAAGAAGGTCATGCTAATCAGGCTTTCTCCTGGCTTTCTGGAAAAGAATTGTTAAAAGAAATCAGAAGAACACCACATACATATTTTGAAATTACAGATATGGGCCGCACAATGGCAAAAACTGGTACTGTTGAAGAAAGAATGGTTAAGTTCCTTAAAGACAATGGTGCTCACACAATGCCAGAAATTGCAGCTGGAATTGGTCTTGAACAGAAAGATGTTGGTTCTGCATTTGGTCCTTTAGTAAAAGAAGGCGTTCTTGCAATGAATGCTGAAAAGAAGGTTGAATATACAGGAAAAGATCTTCCTGCCCGCATTACAATTACTTCTGAATTGATTAAAAAAGCTTGTACTGCAGAAAATGGTCAGTTGAATAAAGATGATTTATCTGCTGCAGAAGTTGAAGCAATGAATGGCCTTGCTAAAAAACGTGGTGCTACAGATGCTCCATTCAAAATGATAGAACGAGAAACAGTATTCTTTAAATTGGTAGAAGGCTTTGAAAAGGTTCGTGATGAACTTAAAAAAGCTGGTATTACAGGAAACGAAATTGGTGAAATTACACCAAAAATGCTTGCTACAGGAGAATGGAAAAACGGAACATTCCGCGGATATAATATTGCAATTCCACCTGCACGCATTATTCCTGGTCGTACAAATCCTTATGTTCAGTTCCTTGAATCAGTAAAAGATAAGCTTGTTTCTCTTGGTTTCCAGGAATTTGATGGTCCACTTGTAGAAACAGAGTTCTGGAATGGTGATGCATTGTTTATGCCTCAGTTCCATGCTGCTCGTGATATTCACGATGTTTATCGTCTTAAAAATCCAACTCATGCTAAAGCTATTGAAGAACCATATTTGAGCAATGTAAAAGCTGTTCATGAAAATGGTGGAAATACAGGTTCTCGTGGTTGGAACTATTGTTTTGATAATGAATTTACCCGCCGCCTGATTTTACGCTCACAGGGTACAGTTCTTTCTGCACATCAGTTGCATAAAGCTGAAGTTCCAGGAAAATACTTTGGTATTGCCCGTTGTTTCCGTTATGACAAAGTAGATGCTACACATCTTTCTGACTTTTATCAGACAGAAGGAATTATTGCAGGTAATGATGTTACTTTGCGGGATCTTTTAGGTATGCTTGAAATGTTTGCTGTAGAAATTGCAGGAGCTACAGAAGTTAAATATGTACCTGGTTATTTCCCATTTACAGAACCTTCTATTGAAGTTCATATTAAACACCCTGTATTAGGATGGTTCGAACTTGGTGGTTCTGGTATTTTCCGTCCAGAAGTTACAAAAGCAATGGGACTTGATTGTCCTGTATTGGCTTGGGGTATTGGTATTGACCGTATGGCTCTTATGGCTCTTGGATTGAATGACTTACGTCAGCTCTTCTGTGAAGATATTGAACAGGTTAGACTTAGAAAAGCTAAATTCTAATTAAAAATTTGGAAATCTTGATAAAAACTGTTTCAGACTTATAAATACAGATGACCATTCTAAAATCCTTATTTGTGATGAAGATTTTATGATTTAAATGAAAGTTTCTGTTTTCCCACAATTTTTTTTAAAATATGCTATAATTGTATTGGAGGTACTATATGTCATACGAAGCAGTTATTGAACAAGTCAGAACATTACCCGAATCTCTTTTAACATCAGTTTCAGCTTTTATTAAGTTTCTTGAGACAGAACAGAGTGAAGCTTTTACAGTACAAACAATTCCACAGACAAAACATAAACAGGCTTTTTTCGATTTAGCTGGTAAAATTCATCTTGATTCTTCCTCAGTTACAGAACTTCGTGAGGCAAGTCTTTTATGATTCTTGTAGATACAAACGTTATAATCGACTTTTGGGATAAACCTACTGAAGAAGTAAAGAATATTCTTGAAGAAAATGATATTGCTATTTGTGGCGTCATAAAAACAGAAATTCTCCGTGGAAGTAATTCAGAAAAGCAGTTCTCACAAATGGAAGAGGCATTGAACGATTTTACATATCTGTCTTTTTCTGAAAAAGACTGGATTTCGCTTGCAAGGCAATTTATAACGCTAAAAAAGAACGGTCTCGTAGTTCCTTTTCAGGATGCATTGATTGCTTATATTGCCATAAAGAATAATTGTGAAGTATGGACAAATGATAAACATTTTAAATTGATGCAAATTGTTTTCCCTGAATTGAAATTATTTACTTTATAAATCTGTAAAAAAAATCGCCTAACATAATTTTCAAATCCGACAAACGTACAAGCTGGTTTGCGGTTTGATATGTTCCCTGATCTAATTCTAAAATGTATTTTTCCATAAAAAAATTATAGCATAGAAAAGGGCTTCGTTAGAAACTATTTAAGAAATCCGTCGATAGCAAGGTTGATAGTTTCGCGAATATCTTCGATTTTTTCCTGATTAAGAATTGTGAGTCTGAAAATGGCAGCTTCAATAAGACCGTATAAAAGTTCATTCATGTCTTTTACGTTTGTTTCTCTGAATTCTCCATTCTGGATACCACGGATTAAAACTGTACTCAAATGATGCTTTAATCTTACAACCCGGCGACGAACTTTTAAATTAGTATCAACGCCAGATTTTTTTAATTGTAATAAATAGCCTAAAATGATGATAAACAGCTTTTTGCTTGATTCACATTTATCAATAATACAACTAAGAATTTTTCTTAAGGCTTCTTCGTTTGAAATTGAGGTATTATTTATGTAAAGGAGTATATTTTCTTCTAAAGAACCCATTAATTCTTTTATACTACCAAGAAAAATTTCGTGTTTATTCTTAAAATAGATGTACAATGTTGTTCTTGTAATACCGCATCTATCAGCAATTTTTTGGAATGTTACATCTTCATAACCTTCTTCAACAAAAACATCTAAGGATTTTTGTAAAATTTCTTTTCTTCTTTTTTCATGTTCTACAATGATTGCCATTATTTTGCTCTCCCGTAAATGTAAAGACTTGTATCAAGATTTCCAGCTTTTAATTTTTTGATTTTATTTGCTTTATGACCAAAGCTTTCCTGAAATTGTTCATGAGAAGTAATAATTCCAAGATCCCATCCTGGAAACTCCTGCCATAATCTGTCCATATTTTTATATAATTTAATTGCTTCTTCTGAATCACCAATTCGTTCACCATATGGAGGATTACAAAGCAAGAGACCTGTATCATATGGAGCAGATAAATCAGCAAAATCAGACTGAATAAAATCTGGACGTGGAATATGAGCACCAACTCCAATAGATTTCAAAGCTCTTCCTGCCATTACACAGGCGTATTCTGCATTCTTCTTGGAACGCTCAATTGCTTTTGAATCTATATCTGAACCTGTAATTCGAACTTCAACATCTGTTCTGATTAATGAAGCTTCCTGCTGCTTAATTTCATTTGCTTTTTTTGCATTAAAAAATGGAAGATTTTCCATTGCAAAACGACGGCCTAATCCTGGCGCTACATTAAAAGCATAAAGAGTTGCTTCAATTGCAAAAGTTCCCGAACCACAGAAAGGATCGTGGAGAGGAGTTTTTCTTCGCCATAACATTTCTTGCAAAATAACAGCAGCTGTAGTTTCACGAATTGGAGCTATACCACCATCAACACGATATCCTCGTTTGTGAAGTGGTAGACCTGATAAATCTAAAAGAATAAAAACTTCATTTTCATCAATATAAACGCGAATATTGCTTTCTTCACCACTTTCTGGCATGGAAACCATGTGCCAAACATCACCAAGTTTTGAATAAATGGCTTTATGAACGATTCCCTGAATACTATGTTCCGAATTTAATTTACTTTTATAAGTGCGAACCTTATCAACAATGATTTTGGAATCTTTATTTAAATAATCTTGCCAGGCAATCGAATAGGCACCATCAAAAAGAGAATCAAAATCTAATGCAGAATATTGTGCTAATTGTAAAAATACCCGATCTGCAGTTCTTAAACAAAGATTGGCACGGAATAATGCATCATCATCACCTGCAAAAGTTACTCTGCCTGGAGCGTTACTGATGAGTTTATAACCTAAATGTTTAATCTCGTTTCCAAGAATCTTTTCTGCGCCAACTGCACATAATGCGACAATACTGTTCATTATGTCAAAATAACATTTTTGGCGTTTTTGTTCAATTGCAATGAAAAGTAGGTTTAAATTAAAGAAAAAAATACATACAGACAAATTGCAACTTCCACGATGAAAATACTACCAGTTAGAAAGATGATGTCAAAACCGCTCCATAAGGAGCTACACGTGTAGGTCGGCAAGGAAACTGATATGTTGTGCCCACGCCCCACTGGGGCGGTAAAAGGAAAATATGATATATTATATGTAATTGCAAGGAGGTGCTTATGTATGCAAATCAACCGACAGTAAAAGTTGATACTTATTGGAATTTCCTTAAAGATTTATCTGGAGTTGAAAAACTTCAACTTATTGCTCGTTTAAGTTCTTCTTTGCTTGATAATACGCCCATTCAACAAAAGGCTGCATCTGATTTTTACGGGGTTTGGAAGGATGATGATTTTTATGAAGATGCAGACTCCATGATTGACCATATAAAATCATCTCGACATTTTAAAGATACTATTGAGGCATTTTAATAATGACAGGCTATCTTCTTGATACTAATATATGTATTTTCCTTCTGCGTGGAAAATATGATGTCGACAAGAAAATTGATTCTGTAGGTTTGGAAAATTGTGCTATTTCAGAAATTACAGTAGCAGAATTAAAATATGGTGCAACATTAGGTAAGAAAATGAATATTCAATCAAGAAATCAGAATCTTGATGAATTTTTAAATAACATCAAGATACTTCCAATGTATGATGCAATAGATTTATATGCAGAAGAAAAATCTCGGTTACGACTTAATGGAACGCCTGCGGATGATGATTTTGATTTACTTATAGGTTGTACTTCGATAGTTAATAATTTAACTCTTGTAACAGACAACACAGATGATTTTAAACGAATAAAAGATATAAAAATGGAAAATTGGATTATAAGATAGAAAACATGGCATAACAACATTTTCAAATCATAACCACACGTTTGACGGGTGGTTATGATTCATTGATGCTTGTAATAAATTCCTTAAATGCTTTTTGTCCGTTCTCATTCCTTTTGAACACACCTGCATCTTCAAGCACTTCAAGAAATGCCTTTCCGATTTCATCTTCGATAATCGATTTTGC
>JAHAZJ010000155.1 GCA_018385315.1 Treponema sp.
GATATAATACTCCAGGGGATTTTTGTTTTAGTATGAATTTTATTTACAATTGGAATAAAAACAAAGGATAAAAAAATCGCAAATAAAACTGGAAGAATAAATGTGTGTAATGTTTTTAAGACAAAACAACATATTATAGTTGTAATTATAAATAAAAGGGTATAAATGCCTTTAGAATAATTAGTGTTCTGAGTCATATTTCCTCTCCTGATTATTTTTTTGGCATAATTTTATCGAAACCACAATATGGAACAAGAACTTCTGGAATTGTTACTGAACCATCTGCGTTCTGATAATTTTCAAGAATAGCAAGCATTGCACGTCCTACAGCAATTGCTGTTCCGTTTAATGTATGTACATATTTGTTTTTTCCATCATCATCCTTGAATTTAATATTCAAGCGACGTGCCTGATAATCTGTACAGTTTGATGTAGAAGTAACTTCTCCGTATTCACCACCATTGCGTCCTGGCATCCATGCTTCCAAATCCCATTTTCTATAAGCTGGAGCACCAAGATCTCCAGTACATGTATCTACGACATGGAATGGAAGACCCAAACCTGTGAAAATTTCCTCTTCAATTAAGCGAAGTTTTTCATGAATTTCGTCAGACTGTTCTGGTGTTGCATATGCAAACATTTCAACTTTATCAAACTGGTGAACACGATAAAGTCCTTTTGAGAACTGTCCTGCAGCACCGGCTTCCCGACGGAAACAATGGGAAAGTCCGCCGTAGAATAATGGAAGTTTTGCCTTATCAAGAATTTCATCCTGATGGTAACCTCCTAATGTAATTTCAGCTGTTGCTACAAGACATGTTCCTTCTTCTTCAATAGAGTAAACATTTGATTCGTTTCCACGAGGATTAAAACCAATACCTTTGAGAATTTCTTCTTTTGCAACATCTGGAGTAATGAACATATTAAAATTATGTTTGCGAAGTGTATTTAATGCATACATAATCAAAGCCTGTTCAAGGAATACTGCTTCATTTTTAAGATAATAGAATTTTGGACCAGAAACTTTTGTTCCACGATCAAAATCAAGAATATCAAGAGATTCCCCAAGTTCAACGTGATCTTTTGGTTCAAAATCAAATTTACGAGGTGTGCCAACTTTTTTTACTTCAAGATTTTCTGTATCAAGTTTTCCAATTGGACACTGTGGATGAACCATATTTGGAATCTGACGTGCAGCTTCTTCAAGTTCCTCTTCTAATGCTTTTACTTCATTTTCAACTGCAGAAACTTCTTCTTTAATTGCTTTTCCTGCTGCAATTAATTCCTGACGTTTATCATTGTCTAGTTTCTGTTTCATTGCCTGAGCATTTTCATTTCTTTTCTGCTGTAATGACTGTAATTTTGTTACAAGTGCAGTTCTTTTGTCATAAAGTTCAACAACTTTATCAGCATCTGCATTCATGTTTCTGTTGATAATATTCTGTTTTACAGCATCCAAATTATCTTTAATAAATTTATAATCTAACATTTATATCCTCCAAGATTACTCGTTAGTTAATTCGTAATTTATATATACTGAAGATTCAAGTGTAATTGTCTGATCTTCATTATTTACATAGTTAGCAGTAAGGTGATTTGTTATATCTTGAATCATTATTACTGGACCAAGACTAACACCATTTGCAGTAGCTGTTAATTTTGCATTATCATAGGCATTCTGAATTGCGGAGAGTCTAACTTGTTTTTCAAGATCAGAAATATCAGAAACAAGAAGTTTATAACTTACCAATTCTGAAGCCTTACCGTTTCCCATAGAACTGTCAATAATTGCAGGTGCATTTTTAATATTTCTAATTAAAACTTTTAATCTTGTTGAAATAACATATCTGCCATTTTCTATTGCAATCATGCTTTCCGAGATAGAAATATCTTTTTCATTAACACCAGTTTCTTTTAATGAAGTACTGATATTCTCAATATTCTTCCTGCTATTTTCCATTGCAGTTACGGCAATTCTATCATAAATTTTAACTTCAAAAACAGCTTCAGCTTGATCAGGTGCTGCTTCCATAGTAGCATATCCATTTACTGAAATGTATTTGTCATTTTTTTCTACAGTTTTCTGTTTACAAGAAACCAGCGAAAGTATAACAAAAAGCCCTGAAATAAAAAACCATATTTTACTTTTCATAATTCCTCCAGATAAATTAATTATCTAATTTGTATATAAAATCTATTTAAATAAATTATTCTCTTGTTAGCAGCATCCCACAAATCACTTTCTGGAAAATTTTCTATAAGGTTAGTGTAAGATGCTATTGATTCTTTGATATTTTTTGTAACTCCATCTTGTTCAAGAATCTGGCCCTGTAAAAATAATCCTTCATCTCTTCTGTTGGTAGCTATTTCCAGAAAGTTATTTACATATTTCTGAGATTCAACAAATTGTTTTTCGTTGAATAGTGATTGGGCTTTTAATAATAAATCATCTGCGGAAAGATTTTCTTTATAATCATTAACTGAAGGTTCAGGAATGATTGTTTCAGTTACTGTTGTATTTACAACTTCTGGTTCAGGAACATAATTTTCATAGCTCCTTTTTTCAGTAGGTTTCACTTCCTTTTCAAGAATTTCAGCAGTTGAAATATTTTTCTTTGATGATGCAACAGCAGGGGTTTCTGGTCTTTCAGGAACTATTTCTGCATAATCTGGAGCTTTTACAATTGTATAAACTGATCCTTTATTATCAAGAACTTCAACTTCAATCCAGTCATCAATAAAATTTCCTGTAATTGTATCTACTTTATAGAAATGCTGTAATTGAGTTCCAGCACGTTTAGCGGTTAATGTATAAACAGTTTCTTCATTTTCAACTTTGCGACCAGTGCTTACAAGATTATTATTTTCTGATTCTGACCCTAAATAAATCCAACCATATCCCGGATAAGTTATTGAAAGAGTTTCATTTGTATTAACAGTAACTTTTCTTGAAGGAACAATTTGTTCTGGTTCTTTCTCCATAAGAGGAACTATTGCTTTTTCTTCTTCCACAATTTCATTTTTTACAGAAGGTTTTGTTTCTGAAACTTCATTATGATTTGATACTTCTTCAGTTTTTTTAGAATCCTGATTTCTATTTTCTGTAAGGATTTGTGTTTGTTGTTTATTTGCTCCTGAATTATTAGAAATTGTCATCGGGGTAGTTTGTTCAGGAACAGATTTTTCAGAAATATCAGTTTTATGTGTTTCTTGCATTGAGGAAATGCTATCACTGCTTAATTCAATTGGCTGATTGTTGTTTTCTTGATTTTCAATTTCGATTTCTTCTGTTGTTTTTGTAGTTTCAATAATTGGCTCTTCAATAATTTTATCTTCATTAATAAGACTTGGAATATCTTTAATATCTAAATCGCGTACCAAAGGTTCTTCAAAGTCTTCTGGTTCTGGTAATAATTCTGATGGAAGTAAATCTTCAATTTCTGAGATGGAAGCATTATCTGTTTCTGTATCTTCTATAACTGCTGGCGCAATAATATCATCTTCATTTTCTGATTCAGCTTCTGAGGCACATGAGAAAAACAGGAATGTTAGTAAAGTTGCAAGTATAAATAAATATTTTTTCATGGTGCAGCTCCTATAACATCTAAAATTAAATTATCATTCGCTTTACTTAAATCATCAACATCTTTTGAAGATGGTACAGTAAACCAGTTATCAGTTTCTTCAATATCCCACTTTTCTTCTGGCTGACGAGAAACTGTATAATCCTGCTTAACCTGTGGTCCCTCTGGAATAATTAATTCCTGAGAAAGAACAATAGGTGCAGCTTCATTTTTTTTATCTTTTTCTGAAACCTTTGTAACAGAAATAATTACAAGAATAATTAAAATAACAATAAGTATAGAAATAAGAATTATTAAAGCTCGTCTCATATCTTCTTTAACAAAGTCTATGATTTTATTTACAAGAGTAACAATTTTTTCTTTTGTTTTTGTAAATGTCTTTTTTAAATCCATAAATCTTTCTCAAATTATTTAATAATTATTCCTTATTTCGTTTTGCCGGTCTTGGTGGTAAAACAACACCTTCTTCGTCAGGAACATCTTCTTCTTTGAAATCATCATTTGAAGAAAAATCCTTGTCCTTTTTAATTTCCTGATCAAGTCTAAGTGCAATAATCTTACTAACACCAGATTCTTCCATTGTGATACCAAGCATAGTGCTTGCACCCATAACAGTTTTTTTGTTGTGAGTAATTACAATGTACTGACTGACATTTGCAAAGCTTTCCAATGCAGTAACAAAGCTTGAAACGTTTTTGTCATCCAGGGCTGCATCAATTTCGTCTAATAGACAGAATGGACTTGGTCTAACCTGGTATGTTGCAAAGAGAAGGGCAACAGCAGTCATTGTTTTTTCACCACCAGAAAGCAATGCAATGTTTTCCAATTTTTTTCCAGGTGGCTGTGCATAAATATCAATACCTGATGTAAGAATATTTGTAGGATCTGCCAATTTTAATTCAGCTCGTCCACCATTAAATAATCGTCTGAACATATTATGGAAGTTCTTTTTAATCTGATTATAAGTTTCTAAGAACATTTCAGCCGATTTAGATTTAATTTCTTCGCTTACAATTTTCAGGTTTTCCAAAGATTTTTTTGTATCTTCGTAGTTTGTACTTTGACGTTCATAACGTTCTTTTACTTCAGAAAATTCTTCTACAGCCATTAAGTTTACAGAACCTAAGTTTGCAAGATTTTTTTTAGATTCAGAAAGTTTTTCTCTTAATTCTACTGCTGGTGTTGTAATTTTATACATTTGTTCTTCGAATTCCATAAGATCTCTTGAATACTGATCCTGGAAATTCTGTTTGATATTTCTAATGTCATTATCTGCGGAATTCAAAGTTAAAGTTAAACGTTCATACTGTTCCTGATAACGCTTTTGTTCTTCACGTTTTTTCTCCAGCTTATTATTTTTGCCAGAAACACTTTCGTTTGCTTTTTCAATTTCTTTATCCAGGTGGTCCATTTCTTTTGCAAGCTTCTGACCTCTGTATTCAATTTCTGCAAGGTCATCTTCGTAGCTGGAAATTTGCTCATTAATTTCTGAAGCACGCTTTGTTTCTGTAAACAATTCTTCTTCAGTTTCGTGTAAAGTAGCTTGTTCTGAGGCTAACTGCCTGTTGAGTGTTGAAGCCTGCTCTTGTGCTGCTTTTATCTGTTCCTGCATCTGAGCTTCATTTACACGAAGTTTCTGAAGAGTTTCTCTATATTCTTCAATTTTTTTAGTCAAATCACTATTTTGAGAATGAAGCTTGGAAATTTGCTGATTAAGTTCTTCAATCTTAGAAAGATTTTCATTTATTTTAGAATCAATAGCACGCTTTTGTGTCATAATTCCTTCTGGGGAAAGGAATTCTGTAATAAAAGAAGGGGATGCGTCTAAATATTCATTCAATGAATTTTCCAATTCAACAATCTGATTCTCTGTTTCTATAAAAGCTTTTGTTGCATCTTCGAGCATTTTTGAAGAATCATCAGATGAATGACTTTGAATAGAAAAATCATTAAAAATATTTTTTCTTCCTGTAACGTAAATTTTAAGTTTACTTAAATTGGTGTCAAGCTTTTCTTTTGCAATTCTCATTGCACCTTCGCTGAAGCCTGCATTTTTTAATTTTTCATCTAATTTAGAAACAATATCTTCTGTAATTGATGCAAGTTCTCCCTGTAAATCACCCCGTTGTCTTTCTAAATCACCAATTTTTACACGCAAAGCATCTGTCTGGCGATCATTTTCTGTAATCTGAGAACCTGACATTTCAATATTATTATGAAATGATTCAATATTATGCTTAATATCGTTTAACTGTTTTGTTTTAATGTGTAATGAAGCATTCTGCTCATCAATTTCTTCTTGAATTGTTTCAATTCTTTCTTGATTTGCGTTCTTTTTTATTTCAAGACTGCTTATTTTTTCTTTTAAAATAAGTGCCTGTGTATTCTGCTGTTTTATTAATTCCAGTTTACCGTTTTTTTCCTGACCAATACCAATAAGCTGTGCTTGTTTTGAATACAGTTCTTCCTGCATTGCTTTTACGCTGTCCATGTTTGCAGAAATAGTGCTATTAATTTCATCAATTTCTGCAATAACCTTGTCACGTTTTTCCTGAACAGTTTTTAATTCTTCTTCATGGCGTGCTTTGTCTTGAACAAAGTTTTTCAAGCGGAGAAGAGTGATATGTAATTCATAAGTGTAAATTTCATCTTTTAATTTACGATATTTGGTTGTTTTTTCAGATTGAATTTTTAAAGAGTCATACTGTCTTTTTATTTCTGCAAGAGCAATTTCAATTTGTGTAAGATTTGTTCTGGTTTTATCCAGTTCTCTTTCTGCTTCCTGACATGCGGCTTTACTTCGGCTAATACCAGCTGCTTCTTCAAAAAGATATCGACGGTCTTCTGGTTTACTAGAAAGAACCTGATCAATTTTTCCCTGTTCCATAACAGAATAGGCAGCTTTACCAACACCTGTGTCCATAAACAAACGTCTAATTTCTGTTGGACCGGCAGGTTTTCTATTAATGAAATACTCTTGATCACCAGAGCGATAAAGTCGGCGTGTAATTGAGATTTCAGCATCATCTAAAGGAAGTAAACCTTTTTCATTACTAAGTGTAAGTGTAACTTCTGCTGTGTTAAGAGCGGAACGACGTTCTGTACCATTAAAAATAACGTCTTCCATTTTTTCTGCACGAAGATTCTTTGAACGGTTTTCTGCCAATACCCATTTAATTGCATCAACAACATTGCTTTTTCCACAACCATTTGGTCCAAGCAATGCTGTAATTCCGTCTGCAAAATCAATATGAGTTTTATCTGCAAAAGATTTGAAACCGTATATATCAAGACTTTTTAAAAACACAAGAATCCTCTTACACTTTAGTTTATCTTTTCCATTATAACGAAGACTATTGTATTTTACAAGATAAAATCATAGGTTTATAAAGTTCTAATTTTTTGTATTATAAAGAAATAAAATAATATATTTTTAACAAAAAACTGGATTTTAATTATTTTCTTCTTCATCAAATACTTGAGGAGCAACAACCTTTCCATTATATAATTCTTTTGGATAAACTATTAAACCAAGTTTTTTTTCTAGTGCCGCATATTGTCGCATTTCAAATTCATCACCAATAACAAGATTTATGCCAGTTTTTCCAGCTCTTCCTGTTCGTCCACTTCGATGTATAAAAAAATCATCATCAGATGGAATATCCATTTGAATAACGTGGGAAATGTTTGGAATATCAAGGCCTCGTGCACATAAATCGCTGGTTATCATTACATTAATTTTGCCACTGCGAAATTTATCTATGGCTGCTTTTCGTTCCTGTTTTTTTGCTTTAGCATGGAGAGCAATGCAGGGAACTTTTTTGAAAGAAAGCTTTGAATAAATATTTTCTACCTGGTCAGCTCGGGAAGTAAAAACAAGGGCTTTAGTACATTTTTCTGCTGCAAGAAATTTTCTTAAAGTTTCAATTTTATCTCTGCGTTCTGCAAAAATTGCCCAATGAGAAATATTTTTTTGCAGGATATCTTCATCAGGCATAATTAAGCTGTCTATGCCATTAAAGAATTTTTTTACAGAAGGAGAAATTGTAGCTGAAAGAGCGATGATTTGAGTATTTTGAGGTAATAAGGATTTTAATTCATAAGTATCATCATAGGCTTCTTTTTTTATCATCCTGTCACATTCATCAAAAATACAAGCTGATAAATCATTCAATTTAATTTTCTTAAGTCTGATTAATTCAATGATTCGTGCTGTTGTACCAGTTATGATTTGAGGTTTTTCTTTTAATAATTCTAATTGTCTTTTAATTGGAGCACCACCAATTATAAGTGCAGTTTTTCTGTTTGTAATTGCTTTTGCAGCTGTGTTAATTTGGGATGCTAATTCAAAAGTTGGAGCTACAATTAAGATTCTAAGTTTTTGTGTTTCTGAATCTTGCTGCAGCTTGTTTATAAGTGGTAACAAATAAGCGTATGTCTTTCCTGTTCCTGTTTCAGATTGGAATATAAGATTTTTTCCTTCGTTAATTAAAGGAATTACTTCGTTTTGAACATTTGATGGTTTTGAAATATTTTGTTCAGAGAGTTTTTCTATAATTTCTTGTGATAAAAGAGAGAAGGCATTTTTTTCGTTCATAAGTGTACTATAGCATACTGCTAAAAAATCTGCTATAATGCTTTTTATGAAAATCGCATTTGATACATTCGGTTGTGATCATGGCAAATCTGGATTAGGAAGTTATCTTATAAATTTTGTTAATAATATTCCGGCAGATTGTCCATATAAAATTGAATTATTTGGTTCAGAGATAGATCGATATACATATAAATCCGAAGTTGAAAAAACTTATGTTTCTGTAAATATTCCTGATACTTTAAAAGCAGAGCAGAAATGGCATAAAACCAGGATGAATCTCTTTTTAATGAAAAGTGATTATGATGTTGTTATTTTTCCTGCACCAGAAAATGTATTACCTGTTAAGTTTTATAAAAAATCAGTTGTGGTATTAAACAGTATTTATTCTGTTACAGTAAATAATTTAAAACGCAGAAAAAGAAAACTTTTTAAAAAAGGATTGGAAAGAGTAGATGTTATTATAGCTTCTTCTCAATATATTAAAAACGATTTGGTAAAAAATGGTTTTGATGAAAAGAAAATTTTTGTTGTTTACAACGGCATTGATCATAAGATGTTCTTTCCATCCCTTGATACGGACTCTGAATTTGTTGAGATTAAACCATTTGCCATAAAAAAACCTTATTTTATTTATGGTTCTCGTTTATCTGGAAAAGAAAAAAAACACATAGAATTAATAAAAGCATTTAATTTATTCAAGAAAAATACAGGATATCCCCACCGTCTCGTTCTTGCTGGAAATGATGGGGATTATTCAGAAGAAATTAAACAAGCTGCATATAATTCTGAATACTCATCAGATATTTTTATTACAGGTTATTTCCCTTTTGAAAGTTTTGCAAAATTGTACACAGGTTCATCGGCATGTATTTTCCCATCTGAAAATGAGGGTGTTGGTCTGCCCATTCTTGAGTCCATGGCTTGTGGTATTCCTGTTTTGTGTTCTAGTAAAGGTGCATTAAAAGAGGCTGGGGGAGATGCTCCAATTTATTTTGATTCCAATAACATCGAAGAAATTGCAGCTAATATGCAATTGATTGTTGATAATAAAGAAGTATACCAGAATAAAGTTGATGCTGGTTTGAACCGAGCTAATAAATTTAACTGGAAATCAACAGTTGATGAAACATTTAAGTTAATAGAAAAATTATTTCCTTCTAAATAAAAAAAAGGATTGTTTTGAAGTATCCAGGTTTCCCAGCCACTTCAAAAGCAATCCTTTTTATTAAACAGATTTAAGCAATCCCAAAAAATTAAGCTTCAATTTTACCAGTGGATTCAATTAATGATTTAATATCATCAGGCTTCTGGTTCAAAACAAAATCTTTTGTTACTGTAAATTTCTTTTTTCCTTGAATATCAGGGATTTCGAACATTGTATCCATAAGCATTTTTTCAACAATTGTTCTTAAACCACGGGCACCAGTTTTCTGTCTTATTGCTTCGTTTGCGATTTCTTCTATTGCCTCTGATTCAAATACTAATTCAGCATTATCAATTGCAAAAGATGCCATATATTGTTTAGTAATTGCATTTTTTGGTTCAGTAAGAATTGAAACCAAATCATCTTTTGTAAGTTCTTTCAGTGCAACTGTAATTGGCATACGACCAATTAATTCTGGAATGAGTCCAAATTTTACAAGATCATCTGGAGAAACCTGGTTTAATAGTTTTACCTTCTGTTCTTCAGAAAGCTGGCCCACTTCAGAACCAAATCCCATAAAATGATCTGCTGTTCGTTTTTCAATAATTTTATCAAGACCAACAAAAGCACCGCCAAGAATAAAGAGAATGTTTGTTGTATCAATCTGGAGCATTTCCTGATTTGGATGTTTTCTGCCACCCTGGGGAGGTACACTTGCAACTGTGCCTTCAATAATTTTTAAAAGAGCCTGCTGAACACCTTCGCCACTTACATCACGAGTTATTGATGTGTTTTCGCTTTTTCGTGCAATTTTATCAATTTCATCAATGAAAATAATACCACGCTGTGCCGCTTCAATATTTCCGTCTGCAGCATTAATAAGTTTTAGAAGAACATTTTCAACATCCTCACCAACATATCCAGCTTCAGTTAAAGTTGTTGCATCAGCAATAGCAAATGGGACTTTTAATTTTTGAGCAAGGGTTTTTGCAAGTAAAGTTTTACCACTACCTGTTGGACCAATTAAAAGAACATTTGATTTTTCAATTTTAACCGAATCCTCACCAGAAACTGCATTTGCAGAAGACATTCTTTTATAATGATTGTAAACAGCTACAGAAAGAACCTTTTTTGCATCATCCTGTCCAATTACATACTGATCCAGGTATTCCTTAAATTCCTTTGGAGTTGGAACCTGATTAAGTTCAATAGGTGTAAGGTCTGCCGCTTGTAAATCTAATTTGTCCTGACAAGCACTAACACATCTGTCACAAATATAAGCACCAGTTGGGCTGGCAATTAATTTTCTATCTCTATCTGGACCTTTTCCACAGAAGAAACAAAAAGCGTCGTTGCTGGAAAATCTTTTCATCATTATACCTTTGTATTTTAATTATTTTCTGTTCTGCATAACATGGTCAACAATGCCATATTCTTTAGCATCTTCTGCAGACATATAGAAATCACGTTCAATATCTTTTGAAACATCTTCAATAGATTTATTAGTTTGTTTAGCAAGATACTGAATTGAAAGCTTCTTTAATCTAATGATTTCTTTTGCAAGAATAGAAATATCACTTTCCTGACCTTCTACGCCACCTCTTGGCTGATGAATCATTACTCTGGAAGATGGAAGTGCAAATCTTTTTCCTGGAGTTCCACCTGCAAGTAAAATTGCAGCCATACTAGCAGCCTGTCCCATACAGATTGTCTGGATATCGCATTTTACATATTGCATTGTATCGTAAATTGCTAAACCTGCAGTAACTGAGCCACCAGGTGAATTAATATAAATACTAATATCTTTATCAGGATTTTCTGATTCCAAAAAAAGAATCTGAGCTACTACAATGTCTGCACTTGCATCATTAATTTCGCCATCAATAAAAATAATTCTATCTTTTAAAAGACGAGAGAAAAGATCATAACCTCTTTCTCCATTTCCTGTACGTTCCCAAACATTAGGGATGTTGTAATTCATTTGTTCATTCATCATATAATCCTTATTATAAATATAATAAATTTATGTATAAAATACAAATTTAAATTAAAAATAGATAAAAAAAACCGCAGGATAATGATAAATCCCACGGTTTTTGAATTATATTATTTGTACAAAAAGATTATTAGCGCTGTTCAAATAATTCTTTGAATGACAATTTATCGCCCTTTGTAACTTTAACCTGTTTGTAGATTTCATCATAAAGCTTGTTTTCTTTTGTATCATCAACAATATATTCTTTAGCTCTAGGGTCTTCGTAGTGTTTTTTAACTTCTTCCAAAGTCATTCCACCTTCATCAGCAATTTTCTGATATTCAGCTTCAACTTCTTCTGGAGTTACAGTAATGTTCTTTTCTTTGATCAATGAATCTACAATGATACGAGATTTGAGCATTTTTTCACTGTCACCAGTCCATTCTTTTAACATTGTTTCTTTTGTCTGACCAGCAGAAGTAATCATTTTTTCCAGCTGTTCTGGTGAAGTCTGGAACTGCTGAGCCATCATATTCCAACGACCATTAAGTTCTGCTTCCAGCATTGATGCAGGAATATCAAATGGATTTTTTTCAACAAGCTGAGAGAGAAGGGAATTATTTTTAAGCTCCTTAATCTTTCTGTTTTTAGCAGTTTCCATATTTCTCTTAATGTCAGCTTTCATATCATCAAGAGTCTTATATTTTTCATTACAATCCTGAGCAAACTCATCATCAAGAGCTGGAAGGTCACGAAGTTTTACAGCTTTTACTGTTACGCTAAGTTTTTTTGTTTTTCCAGCAAGATCAGAATCTTCATATGTTTTTGGATATTTCTTTGTGATTTCTTTTGTTTCACCTTTTTTCATACCAAGGATTTCATCATCAATCTTATAAAGGTTTTCACCTGTTCCTACTGTAAATACAAAGTCCTGGCGTTTTGAGCCATCAATTGCTTTTCCATCATCGTCAAGTTCTTCGTAATCAATTGTAACAATGTCGTCTTTAGCAACAGTTTCGTCTTTTTTATCAATAACCATTGCATTTCTTTCCTGCATTGCTTTTAATTCATCTGCAATTTCAGCATCCCCTACAGTTACCTGAGGTTCTTTTATTGTGATTCCAGAGAAATCCTTAACTGTAACTTTAGGGAAAACATCATATGTTACAGAATATGTTAAATCTTTTTTAACGTCCAATTCTGGCATTGTTTCCATAACTGGCTGTGCATATGGCAATGGACGATTGTCAGTTTCTTTTTCAAAAATTTCACCTAAAGAAGAATCAATTAAACTTCCAATTGTGTCTGCTTTTAAAGAATCACCATACTTACTAACAAGAACATTTTCTGGTACGTGACCTTTTCTGAATCCTGGAATCTGTGCATTTTTAACATAGTTTTTTAATGTTGATTTGTAAGCACTTTCTACTTCTGATTTATCAACAGTTACAGTTAATTTTACTGCTGATTTTTCTAAACTTGTAAATTCTTTTGTAAGTTTCAATTTGAACCTCTTAATTAAATTAAAAAAAAGGCGATCCAGAATTTTCTGAATCGCCTTTTTTCTTGAAATAGAGCGGGAAACGGGAATCGGACCCGCAACATCCACCTTGGCAAGGTGGCGCTCTACCATTGAGCTATTCCCGCAAGTTTTTATGCGTTTTCAGGCCTCTATTTTCAAATAGAGCGGGAAACGGGAATCGGACCCGCAACATCCACCTTGGCAAGGTGGCGCTCTACCATTGAGCTATTCCCGCATAAATAAACAAGAATAAATCTTGCGAAAGGAGGGACTTGAACCCTCACGCCGAAGCACTAGATCCTAAGTCTAGCGTGTATGCCAATTTCACCACTTTCGCGAAACAAGATCTAGTCTTTAGACTAAAACTTTTAATTAAACTTAAAAGTCATGAGCCATGCAAGGATCGAACTTGCGACCCACAGATTAAGAGTCTGTTGCTCTACCAGCTGAGCTAATGGCCCCTGTCATTAAATCGACAAAAAGAAATATATCAAAAACTTTAATTTGTATCAAGTCCCTAAAATATATTTTTTGTCTTTTTTTTAGTGCGTCTGAAGGGATTCGAACCTGCTCCAATCCGAAGCTGCGGTGCAGCTTCAACCACTAAGCTGGGGGCAACGGGGGCGGCGCTGAGCCCCCGTTAGTTGCAATGTAAATCTACAATTAATCCCTAGTGCGTCTGAAGGGATTCGAACCTGCTCTAATCCGAAGCTGCAGTGCAGCTTCAACCACTAAGCTGGGGGCAACGGGGGTGGCGCTGAGCCCCCGTTAGTTGCAATGTAAATCTACAATTAATCCCTAGTGCGTCTGAAGGGATTCGAACCTGCTCCAATCCGAAGCTGCGGTGCAGCTTCAACCACTAAGCTGGGGGCAACGGGGGTGGCGCTGAGCCCCCGTTAGTTGCAATGTAAATTTACAATCAATCCCAATGCGTCTGAGAGGATTCGAACCTCCTACCACCGGATTCGAAGTCCGGTGCTCTATCCAGATGAGCTACAGGCGCGTTAAATAAAAAAGGGTGCCTAGTCGGGATCGAACCGACGACAACCAGATCCACAATCTGGCGCTCTACCGCTGAACTATAGGCACCGTAAGTAAGAAGAAATATATCAAAATCAGAGAAAGTAGTCAATAGTAAATATATGGTAAAAATAATTTTATTTTTTAACTTTTTTTCTAAAGTAAAATTTTCAGATTCCGATATAAAACTGATATCTTGTAAAAGTTTTTCGTAAGGAGAAAACCCATGGAAAATACAGTAAAAGAATTTGAAACAATCTTAGATGAACAGGATAAAATTTTAGATTTGTTAATTGTAAAACAGGCTGAAATGAAATCGGCTGTAACTGAAAAATCCTGGGAAAAACTTTCGGAAATAATTCCTTGTATCAATAAGATATATGAAGAATTTGCTGAAAAAGATTCAGTCCGTGATTGTTTGCAGGATAATATCAAATCTGCAGAATTAAAATCTTTTTCAGAAAAAATTACAAATTTAAGATCTAAGCTTCTTAAATGTAAGATTGAAAATCAAGCACTTACAAAATATGTAAATATTACAAAAGAATTTATTCAGGGTATTGTTGAAAATGCACTTCCTCAGACAGGAAGCAAGGTTTACTCGAATAAAGGTAAAATCCTTCATCCTCAGCCACAAAGTGTAGTAGTGGATTTGAGTTTTTAATTAAAGGTAAGGAGTAGCAAATGGGTTCTACATTTTCAGGAATTGAATTAGGTAAACGCAGTATTATGGCTAATACAGATGCCATTACAACTGCAGGTCACAATATTTCAAATGCAAGTACAGAAGGATATTCTCGTCAACGTATTCAGATTAAAGAGTTTGATCCTTTGTATAAACCAGATTTGACACGTCCTGAAAGAGCAGGTCAAATTGGACAAGGGGTAGATACACAAAGCATTGAACGTGTAAGAGATGAACTCCTTGATAAAAGAATTGTTGCTCAGGCAAATCAGGAATCTTACTGGCAGACTCGCAGTGATTATTACACAATGTTAGAGCAGATTTACAATGAGCCATATGATGTTTCTATTCGCTCTAATATGGATAAATATTGGGAAAGCTGGCAGGAACTTTCTATTAATCCTGAAAGTAAAGCTGCACGACAGGCTGTTGTAACAAGAGCTGAAACATTAACTGATTCAATCCAGCAACGATGGGAAAGTCTTGATGGAATTGCAAAAATTGTTGAAGGTGATATTGCCGCTACTGTAAAACAAGTAAACGATTATACAAGTCAGATTGCCGCTATTAATAGTGAAATTGTTCGTTCAAGAGCCATGGGAGATAATCCAAATGATTTACTTGATCGTCGTGATTTGCTTGTTGATAAGCTTTCCCAGTTAATCAATATAAATACAGATACCAGAGATCCAGATGAATTTTTGATTCATGTTGGAGGCAAAGTAATTGTTCAGGGAAGTATTTCCAGAGATATTAATTTAGTTCCAAGATTTGATGATACAGGTTATCAGAAATTAGTTTGGTCAGATACAGGGGACGATGCTTTCTTTGATGGTGGCAAACTTGGTGCTTTAGTAGAATTAAGAGATGTAGATATTCGTTCAGAATTTCAAAATCTTAATGAAATGACACTTAACTTTGCTGATTTAGTAAATGACGTTCATAGAAACTCTGTTGGTGCAAATAAAGTTACTGGTGTAGATTTCTTTGTTCAGCATTCTTTTGTTGAGAATGCAAATGGTAATTACGATAGAAATGGTGATGGTGAATTAGATACATCATATGTATTCAGATTTACAGGAACAAATGAACTAGATTTACAGCAGCAGGTTGGTCTTGAAGGTGTAATGACATTGTCTGGAAAAGATGGAAATGTTGAAATTCCTTATTACCACACAGATACTGTAGAAGCTGTAATTGCCCGTATTAATGATAGTGCAAGTGAAGTAAAAGCATATCTTGATAGAAATAATCACCTTGTATTAAAAGCAACAGCTGCATCAGATGTATCAAATCCTGATTTTGTTATTCGCCATGTTGAAGATTCTGGATATTTCTTAGCAGCCTATTCTGGAGTTTTATCTGGAATTGGTGCAGATAATGCTTATGATTTTAATCAGGCAGATAGTGTTAATGCTTTAGTTGCTGGTGCACAGTTCTCTGTTTCTCCAGTATACAATCCAGCAGCCTACATTGAAGTAAATGCAGAATTAAAAAAAGATGTTATGAGTGTTGCAGCCGGATATATTGATTCTACAGGTGCTGCTGCTACTGGTGATGGTCGTGCTGCCGTAGAAATTGCTTCTATTAGAAATAGTGCAATTATGGTTGGAAATATGAGGACTTTTGATGATTATTTTGCAGATTCTGTAACAAATGTGGGCTTAAAAGGTCAACAGGCAGAAACTAATTTCTTAAGTCAGAATGCTATCATGGAAGATTTAAGAAATCTTAGAGATTCCATTAGTGGTGTAAATATTGATGAAGAATTGGCTGAAATTATGAAATTCCAGCATGGATATAACGCGGCTGCAAAATTTGTAACCGTATGGGATAGTTTGCTTGATACAGTTATTAATAAACTTGGAGTTTAATAAATAATTGGTTAGAAAAAGCAGGAGGATAAAATGCATCGTATTAGTTCACAGATGAATAATAATAATACTCAAAGTAATTTAAGATTGCAGGAAACAAGATTAAATAAAGTTAATAATCAGATTGGTTCTCAGCAGAAAATTCAGCAGTTGAGAGATGATCCTCTTGCAGCTGGTCATCTTGTTAGATATGAATCTTATCTTAATCGTGTTAATAATTTTGAAAAAAATGCACTAACTTTATCTGACCAATTTACTTTGAGAGAAGGTTATATGGCAGATTCTCTTGAAATAATGCAGAGAGTTCGTGAGATTGCAGTTCAGGGTGCAAACGGAATTTATAATAAAGACGATCTTAAGAATATGGCTACTGAAGTTGATGAACTTCTTAAACAGCTTGTGCAGAATGCTAATGCCGTAAGCTCCGATGGAAATTCTTTATTTGCCGGAACAAATACAAAATCTACTGCTTTTGATATTGAAATGGGAAATGTTGAAGGTTCTGGAGTCCCATTAATTCAGAATGTGAAATATAACGGAAATATTGATGTAAACTATGTTGAAATTGATGAAAACAAATATCTTATTAATGACAACGCAGGTAATAAAACATTCTGGGCAGAAAATCAGGTTGTTTTTGGTGCAAGAGATGGTTCTGCATGGCAAGCAAGTTCTGATAGTGTAATTAAAATTGATGGGGTAGAAATAAAAGTTACACAGGGTGATAACCTTTATGCTTTAATTGCTAAAATCAATAATTCAGATGCAGCTGTAAAAGCATCTGTGGATCCAATTAGAAAAAGCTTGAATCTTGCAACTACAGATGCACGTCAGCTTTGGATTCAGGATATGGAGGGTCATGTATTAAATGAACTAGGAATTGTAAAAGATTCAAGTCAGCTTCCTCCATATAATTTAGGTGATGATGTTCGCGTATCTGGTGGATCTATGTTTGATACTGTAATTGCTTTTCGTAATGCTTTATTGGCTGGTGATCAGGAAGCAATTGGAGGTCGTGTTCTTGGTGGATTGGATCAGGGAATTGATAATCTGGTTACTAGAATTGCAAAATCTGGTTCTGAATATGAACGAGCACAATTGAATGCAACAAGAAGTTCAAAACTAGCTCTTGATGTTACACAGCAAGTTTCAAGAGAAGGTGATTTGGATTTTACAAAAGCAATTACAGATATGAAAATGTTGGATTACACAAATCAGGCTACATTAAGTCAGGCCGGAAAAATGTACAGCTCAACTTTATTAAATTATATGCGCTGATTGAGGTAAGAGATGGAAATTATTACAAAAGCAATGGGTAAAATGGATGTATCAGAAGATAAAATTTTTGAATTTCCAGAGGGACTTTATGGTTTTGAAGATTATAAAAAATTTGCCTTGTTAGATTCTGATTATGATCCTTTTTTATGGTTACAGAGTGTTGATGAACCAAATCTTGCATTTTTAATTGTGGATCCATTTTTAATCTGTGGAGATTATGAAACAGATATTGATGATGAATCATTAAAAAAGATTGATATCACAAAACCTGAAGATATAATTATTATGACTATTGTAACAATTCCTGCAACAGGTACTCCAATTACAGCTAATTTTCAAGGGCCTCTTGTCATAAATAAAAGTAAGAAAAAGTGTATGCAGGTTATTTTAAATGATAATCGCTGGTCAACAAAAGTTAATATTATTGAAGCTCTTAATAATAAGGGAGGTAAATAGTGTTAATTTTATCTAGAAAAATAGATGAGAAAATACGAATTGGTGATGACATTGTTATTACTCTGATTGATGTTCATGGAGATCAGGTAAAAATTGGTGTTGAAGCTCCAAAAAAAGTCAAAGTTTTCCGTCAGGAAGTTTTTGATGCTATTCAGAAAGAAAATAAAGAAGCTGCAATGGAAAATAGTGAAAGCAAAGCGGCCATAGATGCTGTTAGTGTTTTGTCAAAATTACTTAAAAAATAAAAAAAAGATTGTTTTAATAAGAAGTGCACCCCTAAAGTTGAACAAATATAGTTCAATTTTTGGAGGTGCATTTTTTTTGTTTCTATTAGCCTTGTAATAGGTGAGAATTATGGGTTACTTTAGCAATTCTTCTGCTAATGATTCAAGCTGAATAACAACTTCCTGGGTAACTGCAATTTTTATTGTAACTTTATTGTCCAGAATTTTTTCGGAACTAATAGTCGTAAAAATTCTGGACAAGAAAGTTAGAATAAAAATTGCAGTTACCCGGGAAGTTGTTATC
>JAHAZJ010000166.1 GCA_018385315.1 Treponema sp.
AATTTAAACCTATAAAAAAGGGCCAGATAATCCCAGTCACCACAATACGAAAGATACCGTTGCTGGATTCCTCCTCTGGCGGGGTTTTCTAACAATTGTGTGTAGGGCATCTGACCCACATTTATATTATAAGATACGGGAATTTTTTTCAAGAGTATTTAATTTTGAAGATATGGGCATACATATCCGATAATTTAGATATGAAGAAGATAAGTAAAACTAGCCTTTTTTTATTTTTTGCTTTATTGACTGTAAAAACATATGCTCAGGACAAAGGTACTCAAAGTGTGGTTTATTCTGAAAAACAACAGAAGCTTAGAATTACTGTTGATGATATAAAAATTTATGAAACATACGGAAAAGATAATGGTGGTGTTCCTGTAGGAGAAGGTTATCATCTGTTTATTAAAAAGAAGCCTGGAATTGAATCTGTTTTATTAACAGAAACAACTAAAGATCCTGAAGGAAAAGTCACCAATTATGCTTATAGAACTGAAAAATATAATCCTATTAATGGTGATGAATTGCGGTATTTAGATGGCAAGGAACTTGTTTCGGAAGGTGCAAAATATTCATTAATAGATTCCACTGTAGAAAAAACAGATTTTTTTCCAGAAGCGTTTCATATTTATATCCCTAAAAAAATAAAATATGGGTATGAATGGGGGCGTAATGGGGAAGTGGAGGTTGTAGCAGGAACTTTCATCAATATTAGAGCTTTTGAAAAACCTTATGCTGATTATTCGGGTGATTTCATTGATAATCCTTTTATGTTTGATTTTCAGAAAAAAAAGAAGGAAAAAACTGTTACTTTAGCTGACAATTATAGTCCACAAGCTAATATAACTTTTAAAGAATTATCTCCTGATGTTATTTATTCTAAAGGTCCGGAAACTCTTATCAAAGATATTCAAAAAGTAATTCAAGGATTTAGTACAAAAGATGATTGTGATTTAATATTTGCAATTGATGGGACAGGTAGTATGAAAGATGATATTAATCAGATTAAAAATAAACTTGTGCCAATGTTGCAAAAGGAATTTGAGAAAAATCATAATGTAAGAATTGGTCTTTTGTTTTATAGAGATTATGGGGATAACTATAACTATATGAATCTTCCTGTAAAAATTTTTGATTTTACTGATAATTATTCTTTGTTCAGTAAAAACTTAAATTCAATTAAAATTATTGGAACAGAAGGTGGAGATGTTCCTGAAGCAGTTTATGAAGCTTTATATGCTGCAGAAGAATTTTTTGACTGGAATGTGGATTCTAAAAAGCACATTATTCTTATGGGAGATGCTCCTGCCCATGAAACACCAAAGGGTACTAAAAAATATACAAGTGAACTGGTAATGAGTAGGGCTCAGCAGAAAAATATAGATATTCATTGCATTTTATTACCAATGGAATAAGCAGAGAATATTAAAATTGGAAATTTAGAGTATAATTTATTAAGACGAGGGAAATATGAGTCTTGAATTACCAGATAAAATTACAGATAGTCAATATCGTTATGATTCTTTTGAAAACGGTAAAGTTTTATTAAATAAGAAAAAGAATCATTTGCCTGCTATGGGGTGGAACAGCTGGAATGCTTTTGGAAGTGGAAATACCCAGTTTCTTACAAAGATTATGGCAGATAAAATTGTAGAATTGGGACTTAAAGACTTAGGCTATAAATATGTTATTCTAGATGACGGCTGTTATAAGGCTCAAAGAATTGACGGAAAACTTTCAAATGATGAAGTAAAATTTCCAGATGGATTTAAGACTCTTTCTGATTACATTCATTCTAAAGGTCTTAAATTCGGCATGTACAATGATATTGGAACTAATCTTTGTGCTGGTGCTGCGGTAGGAACTTGTGGTCATGAAAAAACTGATGCACAGTCTTATATTGATTGGGGTGTAGATTTCTTAAAAATCGATAACTGCTATTTTCTTTGGGATAATGCAACATTTAGTAATCCTGAAAATGCTCGATATGTATTTGCTCCAAAAATCAAAGGAGTGGAAATAAAAGGTCCCAATAATCAACTGAATCAAACAATGGGGACAGGGATAAATATTAAAATTTCTGCAAAAGACGGGAAGCTTTCTGGGAATGGGGCAAAACTAGAGCAGGATTATGTTACAGACTTAGGCACCTTTGATGGAACTAACACAGGAATATCTCCTATTGGTCCAAGAAGTGGAGAATTACAGTTTACAATAACTGTGGCAGAAGCTGGTATTTATAAGCTGACTGTTGAATATGCTTCTGGCAAAGAAAATGGCATTGGCCAGTGGCTTCAACTTGCAGTGGGGACAGGGATAAATTGTAAATATTATTATGATGATTTATTGCCAGAGACTTTAAATAAAAACTCTTTTCAGATTTCTGAAGAAATAAATATAGAATTAACAGCAGGTGAAAACATAATCCGCATTATGAATCATCGCCGGCAGGAAAACACATTGTGTTCTTATGCTGCAATGCTGGAAGGTCTAAATAAAGCGAATCCAAATCATGATATTCTTCTTTCTTTATGTGAATGGGGAAAAACTCAGCCACAAAACTGGGGATACAAGGTTGGTGATTCCTGGAGAATTTTAAATGACATTACCTTTCGAGTTGGTAGTGATGGTGATGCTGGTTTTGGTGAATGGAATAATCCTGGAACTCAAAGTGTGTGTTCACAATACAATAAAGCCGTTGTTATGGATAAATTTGCGGGGCTGGATAAAGGCTGGAATGACCCTGACATGCTAATGGTGGGAATGAAAGGGCTTACTCCTGAAATGAATAAGACTCATTTTACTATGTGGTGTATGATGAACGCACCTTTAATGCTTGGACTTGATTTGCGTCGTGTTTTAAAAGGTGATGAACTTTATAATATCATTTCAAACAAGGATTTAATCGATTTGAATCAGGATGTTCTTGGTGTTCAGGCAAAACGAATCTGGACAAGTTATGATTCAAAAGCTCCAGATAAAGATTATATTCAAGATAACAATCGTTTTGATATTCTGGCAAAACCCTTAAGTGATGGGGGAGTTGCTGTTGCTTTGTTTAATTTAAGTGATACAGCTGCATCCAAATCAGTCTCTGTTTCTTTTGATATGATAAACAGAATGTTGGGAAAAAAGATGAAAAATAAACTGGATGTTACAAAAGAATACAAAGTAAAAGATTTGTGGTCTAAAGCAGAAAAATCGGTTAAAGGAGAGTTCTCTTTTGAGGCTGTTCCTCCTTGTGATTGTATTGTAGTAAAAGTTTATTAGGTTTTTATTTTTTTTGGGGCAGAATGTGGAAGCAGAAAATTCGAATCAAAATATTACTGTAGAAAATTTTGTAAAACAGTTATGGATATCATTTTTTTCTTTTAAAGATTTAGATTTGTCACAACTTATGCATTATGGTCATGTAAAAGGGTGGCTGGAAGATCAGGATGAAAGAGATTTTTCTGCTTTTATTGATAAACGAACCGCTGCTCGCATTGTTCATATGTTCACAAAATTAGAATTGCATTTACCTGATGCAGAAGATATTTCTGGTGCCGAAGTTTTGCAAGATTTGTATACTTGCAGGGTTTGTGCAAATCATGTGGCTCAGGTTTTTGTGAAGGGTTTTATGAATTCTGAAGATTTTTTACAGGATGATAAAGTGGTGGAACTTTTTAATATGAACCGTTTACTTTTGGAAAAGGAAGCTATTCATATTATAAAAAAAATTCAGGATTTTTGTTCAATTTAATTTAATATTTTTTCTTTAACCTATTGACACTTTTTGATGAAAAGTATATTCTAATACTCACTTGTTGGAGCGATACCAAAGCGGTCGTACTGGGGCGGTCTTGAAAACCGTTGTAGCGCAAGTTACCGGGGGTTCGAATCCCTCTCGCTCCGATTCTACTGGAAGCGTGGTAGAGCGGTAATACAACGGATTGCTAATCCGTCGGTTCCGAAAGGGCCGGGCAGGTTCAACTCCTGTCGCTTCCGCTACAATTCACTGATCCAGTGATAGTATAAATGAGATTGTAGCTCAGCTGGATTAGAGCATCACCCTGCGGAGGTGAGGGTCGCACGTTCGAATCGTGTCAGTCTCAAAAATGGCTCGTCTTATTGACGAGCTTTTTTTATTTTAAACAAATTTACACGATTCGAAACGGAGTGAACAGTCTTCAAAAAGGCGAGCAGTGCGGAGCGTTTTTGAAGATTCACCGACAGGACGTCGGTGAAAGTGAACGGAGGCGCCGTGGAAGGAGCAGACAGGACGTCTGCGACTGTAACGGCGAATCGTGTCAGTCTCAAAGAATAGGGGGCTGTCCAAAGAGAATGGACAGCCCTAACTTTTTTTATGCCTAAATACTGATTTTATAACCATTTAGGCGATTTTGTATAACAGTTTTATATCTGATAGAGAGTAGGAAAAATTCTACATTATTGGAACTGGTTATTCATACTTTATTCCAAAATAATTCAGAGTATCTTTCATCCCATCCTGCCCGGTGAGACAGGTATCACGCAAAAAGCCTCTTTCTTCCTTCCAGTTTTTGATGCCACGGTACGAAGCGTCAAGGCACGCTTCGCTTAAAGCCTTGACATCTTCGTTTGACAGGCTCTTGATTGCCATCATAAGCCCGTCATAATAGTACATCTTAAGTTCTTCTGTAATTATAAAAGGAACTATGTTGTGTTTAAGACATTCCTTGAACATAATCAGGCGGCCCACACGACCGTTGCCATCCTGAAAGGGATGAATGGATTCAAAACGTACATGAAAATCCAGAATATCATCAAAAGTAATTTTAGATTTAGAATTATATTCTTTAAGCAGAGCCTTGATTGCATCGGCAACTTCTGCAGGTTTTGTTGTTTCGCTTCCGCCAACCTCCGCCTTCGCAGCACAGCTGCTCGGAGACTCGCTCAAAACAGTCCACTGGACTGTTTTGCCGGCTCCGCCGTCGCTCACTACATTTTCAAGCATCTTGTAATCACCGACTTTAAACCAGGATTTCTGACTGTCCGTAGTTCCGGATTTCAAAATGAAATGAAGCTGCTTTATAAAACTTTCTGTAAGTTTCGTATTAGCACCTTCAATTACCAGATCTATACAACGGAAGTGATTTACTGTTTCAACAATATCATCAACCTTTACAGCCTTATCTGTAACTCCAAAAGTTTTTGTTTCAAAGATATAACGGGTCTGGTCATGGGTAAGCTTTGAGCCTTCAATATGATTTGAATTATAAGTAAGGTCAATCTGAATTTTATGATAAATTCCGCCTTTAAGACCGGCATCCTTTTCGCGTTTGAGAAATGCAAGAAGTGTTTCTTCTGCAGAAGAATGACGAGGTTTACGATCTGGCTTTTCTGCGGTTGATGGAATCTTCCAGGTTTTCCCTTCTAAAAGAGCGCCCTCAACCCGTCCCTGAGCACAATAATTTCGTACACTGCGTTCGCTAATCTGCCAGTTTTGAGAAGCCTGTTCTACAGAGATATATTTAATCTTACTCATAGGAAAGATTATAGCATGGTATCGGCAAAATATAAATAGATTTTTGGGCATAAAACCACAAGTTATTTTGCCGATAAGCTTGAACTAAATTACCGTAACCTGGCTTTCAATTATTAAATCAAAACCAGTATCTTTTTCTTGTATTAAAGGATAATTAAAGATGGGTAGATAAGTTCAACTGTTACGGATACGCAGATTAATAGTTTATAAAAAAAAGGCTGCCCTTTATTGAAAATATTTCAACTTTAAGGACAGCCCTTTTTACAATTTCTGTTCTAAATCAGATTATTTGAAGTATCTGTCTAAGAAGCCTTTTAGTGCTTTTCCGTGACGGGCTTCATCGCGAGCCATTTCGTGAACAGTATCATGGATTGCATCAAGGCCATTTTTCTTAGCACAAGCAGCAAGATCAAACTTACCTTTAGTTGCACCAAACTCACAGTCAACACGCCAAGCCAGATTATCTTTTGTTGTAGCCTTCATGTGAGGTTCTAAATCTTCCCCAAGAAGTTCTGCAAATTTTGATGCATGTTCAGCTTCTTCAAAAGCTGCCTTTTCCCAGTAAAGACCAATCTCTGGATAACCTTCTCTGTGAGCAATGCGTGCCATGCAAAGATACATACCAACTTCTGAACATTCACCCTGGAAGTTTGCCATAAGCTGCTCAAAAATATATTTTTTATCTGCAGCAGAAATGTCAGGATTATTTTTTACAGTCTTTGCATAAACACCATATTCGTGTTCAGCAGCCAGCTTCATATCTGCTTCCATCTTTGTAAATTTTTCACCTTTAACATGACATACAGGACATTCTGCTGGAGCTTCAGGTCCTTCATGTACATAACCACAAACTGGGCATACCCATTTATCCATCTTTCTTTCCTCCATTGATGATGTTGATTGTATTTTATTTTCTGCAACCTTTGCTGCAGGAGTATTAGTTACCTTTTCAAAATCTGCTGCTGGGTGCTTACAGGTAGGGCAGATAAAATCATCCGGTAATTCCTCGCCAACATATTCATAACCACAGATTTTACAACGCCAGATAGTTTTTCCATCAGCAGTTTTACCTACAGCTTCTGGTTTAGGCTTAATATTGTTCATGTAATATTCGTAAGTTGCAGAAGTATCATCAGACAGCACTTCCATATCTGTAATTTCGCCTACAAACATTGTGTGGGAGCCTAAGTCTTCAGTCTTTTCAACTTTAATAGAAATAAAAGCATTAGTTCCCTGAGTAATGTAGAAAATTCCATTTTCCCCACGCTTGCAGTCTTTAAAATCTGCAAACTTATTTACATCCTTACCAGACTGGAACCCAAAATGTTTAAATAAATCAAAACTAGCCTTCTGACTGATAACAGAAATAGTAAAAGCCCCAGTACGCATAATCATATCGTGGGTAAAATTAGCTTTATTTACACAAACACTAATTTGATTAGGTGTAGATGCTGCCTGTATAGCAGTATTAATAACGCATCCATTATCTTTTTCACCTTCTCTGGCAGTGAGTATAAATAAACCATAACTAAGCTTATACATAGCTTTTTTATCCATAAGTATCCTCTTGTTAAATTTTTACACTGTAAAAGTTTATAATTTTTGTGAAATAAAATTCTGATTTGAATTTAAAAATATTATGGCACAATAAAATTATTCTTTCAAGATTTTAAAAAATAGTTTTCTGTTATATTAATGTTGATTGTTCGACTAAGGATAAAACTCTGGTAAATGAAGTGCTTTGCCGTGGACCAGTTATTCCAACTACAGGAAATTGACCTGCAAGTCTTAAAAGGGCGCCTTTTGCTTTTCTTGAAACTTCCATAATCTAAAGTCAAGACTTGTAGCGTTTTTTATTATAGAATATTTAATTTCTTTTTTATTTAATATATACTTATTTCCATGGACAAAGCCTTATATTTAATTCCTGTAACTTTGGGAGAAACCGAAATTAATCAGGTTTTACCTTCTTATAATCATGATGTCATTGTTAGTATTAAACATTTTATCGTAGAAAATATCCGATCTGCCCGTCGATTTTTAAAAAAAGTGGAAAAATCCATTGATATTGATGAGCTTACTTTTTATGAATTAAATCGTCACACAGACAGAAAAGTTATTGGTGAATATCTGGCGCCATTAAAAAAAGGTCTGTCTGTGGGAATTATTTCTGAAGCAGGCTGCCCTGCCATTGCAGATCCTGGTTCAGATGTAGTTGCACTGGCTCAAAAACAGAATATTAAAGTGGTTCCTTTGGTAGGACCTTCTTCTATTATTATGTCTGTAATGGGAAGTGGTTTTAATGGTCAGTCTTTTGCTTTTAACGGTTATTTGCCGGTAGAAGTTCCCCAGAGAATTAAAGCTCTTAAAAAGCTGGAAAATAAAGTTTGGAATGATGATCAAACTCAGTCCTTTATTGAAACTCCATATCGCAATGCAAAAATGATTGAAACTATGCTTTCTGCTTTGCGTCCTCAAACAAAAATTTGTATTGCGGCTGGTATTACTTGTCCAGAAGAATATATTAAAACAAAAACTGTAGAACAGTGGAAAAAAGAAAAAGTTCCCGATTTAGGAAAAATTCCCTGTATTTTTGTGTTGGGAAAATAATTTTAAATTTTATAAAAACCTAGTGTAAATCCCCTAGGTTTCTTGTAAAAAAACACTAGATATGGTATATTCAAAGAACCAAATCCCAATTTAAAAGAGGTCAAATATGCCTTATACCGAACCAACAAGTCTAGCGATTGTTGCGTGTCCTGGTGGCGAAGCTTTCGCCAATGAAGTCATAACGCACCTTAAACATATGTACAAACATCGCTTCACATTGAAGAACGATGTTGTATCAAAGCGTTATGAGCTGACTAAAGAAGAGCTTGTACAGAGAATTAATCTGCAGAACGATTTGCAGACTAGCGATCTTTGTATAAGAGGTGCTACAGACAAGTACAGACCACCTGTATTCAAAGTTAATACTCGTTTCTCGTATTTTGCTAACGGTGAGGTTAAGACCGAGCTTTTAGATACTGTCCGTGGAAAAGATGTTTATATTTTCCAGGATGTTGAAAACCACGAGGTTCTTCATTTGAACGGTGGTAAAAATGATGTAGTTATGACTGTAAATGATCATGTAATGTCATTACTTGTAACTATTGATGCTGTTCGTATTGCAGGTGCTGAAAAAATTACTTTGGTTGTTCCTGCATATCCTTATGCTCGCCAGCACAAACGCAAGGGGCGTGAAGGTCTTACAGCAAGTCTTTTGGGTCACATTTATGAAATGCAGGGTGTTGATAGAATTATCACTCTTGATTTACACTCTCGGGAAATTGTAAATGCGTTCTCTTCTTGTAATCTGGATAACCTTCATGCAAGTTACCAGATTATCCGTGAACTTAGTAAGATTGTTGATCTTACAGGTCAGACAGAAGATATCGTTATTGTATCTCCAGATACTGGCGCTATTGATCGTAATAAGTTCTATGCTTCTGGATTAAAACTTCCACTTGCTATGATTTATAAAGAGCGTGATTACTCTATTGTAACTCAGGATGCTCATTCAACAAACATCAAGTCTGTAAAACTTCTTGGTGATGTAAAAGGAAAAGTTGCTTTCTTGGCTGATGATATGCTTGGTACTGGTGGTACTTTGCTTAAAGCTATGGAATTCTTAAAGAATCAAGGTGCTACAAAAGTAATCTGTGCAATTTCTCTTCCTTTCTTTACAGGAAATGCTATTGAACAGTTTGATGAAGCATATAAACAGGGCTTGTTCTACAGAATTATTGGTACAAATGCTGTTTATCATGAAGAACTTCTTAACAGAGAATGGTTTATTAATACAGATGTAAGTGGTTTGTTTGCAAACGTTATTACTCGTATTCATTATAATCAATCACTTGGCGAACTTCTTGATAATAGAACTATTATTGAAAAGGTTGTTAAGCAGACTACACACACAGAACAGAAAGAAGAACCTGCTAAATAATGATTGAAACAGTGCTCTGTGTAGACATTGGTACGACTTCCTTAAAAACTGGTTTAATTACTGGGGATGGGGAAGTCGTTTCTTTTTCTGCAAAACAATTTTCTAATTATGAAGATAGATACATCTCTCATTCCTGGAAGCTCTCTCTAAAATCTGCTATTGGAGAAATGAAGCAGCAATGTAAGTGGGAGGAAATTTGCATAAGGGCCCTCGCTATTTCAGGTAATGGCCCAACCCTGGTAGCACAGAATGGTCTTACCTATAAATGGAATGAACATATTGTCTGGCAGCTATTTGAGCACTATAGCGAGCAAGCAAATCAGTTTTTAAGAAAATCCCTTTTTCTTCCACGTATTGTTATGATGAAGCATCTTTTCCCAAAGGAATTTGCTGAGGGGATGATATTTTCGGGGCCAGAATATTTAATGTACCAGCTTACAGGTTGTCCTGTTACAATTCTCCCAGAAAAAAGATTTTCCACGGCTTACTGGTCAGAGGAAAATCTTTCGTTATGTGATATAAATCCAGAAAAGCTTCCTCCTTTTGTAGGAGTGGGCGAAATCTGTGGATATTTAAAATCGGCGGAAGCAGAAAATTTAGGATTAAAAGCAGGTATTCCCGTAGTTTCCGGTGGACCAGATTTTGTTGTTGCCCTTATTGGCACTAATACTTTAACTTCCGGCAATATTTGTGATCGCTGTGGTTCATCTGAAGGATTTAATTATTGTGTTCCAAAATTTATCACGGCACCAGAAATCAGAACTTTGCCATCAGTTATTCCTGATTTATGGAACTGTTCATTTTTAATTCCTGAAAGTGGCAGTTTATCGGAATCAGAACGTTTTCATTATGCTAAAAAAGCGGTTGCCTCATTGAAAAAAATCTCTGAAGATTATAAAATTCCATTCCCAACAGATATTGTGGTTACTGGCGGACAGGCAAAAGATAAAGTTCTTATGCAAGAAAAGGCACTTGTACTGGGTATAAAGCTTTCAACTTGTCAGAATGCTGACGCAGAATTGCTTGGCGATAGTTGTGCTGCCTGGTATGCTTTAGGAAAATATGCTAGTTTGCAAGATGCTGCAAATCATATTGTGAAAAAAGAGGTTGTATATGAAGGTGTATAAGCTTCCTGCTGATTTAAAAGCTATTGTTTTTGATATTGATTTAACTTTGTATACAAATCATGCTTATGCTCATGAACAGATTGATTGTCAGGTTCGTGAATATGCCAGAGTAAATGGAATGACTGCAGATGAAGCCAGAGCTAAAGTTGCAGCCTTCAGAAAAGAATATGCCCGCCTTCATGATGGAAAAAAGGTTAGTCTTGGAAATACGCTTCTTTCTTTTGGTGTTCCTATTGAACAAAGTATAAAATGGCGAGAAGAACTTGTATTTCCGGAAAAATTTTTAAAATTTGATGAAAAACTGGTAGCAACAATAAAACAACTGAAGACAAAATATAAAATCATTTGTGTTACAAATAATCCGATTCTTCCCGCAAGAAAAACACTGGAAGTAATTGGTGTTTCTGATTATATTCCAGAAATTGTAGGTTTGGATACATGTTTTAAATCAAAACCTGCCAGAGAGCCTTTTGAAGAAGCTGTTAAACGTTTGTGTGTTGATGTGAGTCAATGTGTTGCAATTGGAGATCGATATGATCTTGACGTGGCATTACCAATGGATATGGGAATGGGTGGCATTGTTGTTGATGGTGTAGAAGATGTTTATAAACTGCCTGAATTGTTACATTTTGATTAAGTTAATCTGTTTTTTTAAAGGGAAACTCCTCATAGAAGAAAAAATGAATTTATGGTATCATAGGTAATTGGATTAAACTTCAAATTGAATGCATTTTCCACTTTAAGTAATATAGGAAGTTAGTGTGTTGAACTCACACTCGCTATATAAATATTTTTTAGACCCAGTAGCTCAGCTGGATAGAGCATCCGCCTCCTAAGCGGAAGGTCGTGCGTTCGAATCGCATTTGGGTCAAAATGCCTTAACATTTTTTCGTGAAAAATGGTTGGGTGGTTAAAAGGAGATTTCGTATGAAAAAGATTCTTGTGGCTTCTACTAATAATGAAATTCTTGATATTGTAAAGTCGGTTTGTCAGAAATATTCTACTTATTTTGATCCGATTTTCTGTCCAGATACTGATGAAGCATTGAGTTTTATTGATTACGAATTACCTGAATTAAAGCTTATAGATTTTACTTCTGATGATATTGATTCTAGCCGTATTTTATCTGCAATTCATGCTGATCCCTGGTTGCATAATGGTGGAATTATTGCAGTTGTTCCTAATCCTGCACTAGTACAACAAATTGAGGATATGAAAGATCCTAATATTTTGATTGTTCAAACTCTTTATACTTTTAAGCAGAATTTTGAACGTTTGATTAGAATCTTGTGGGGAAATCAAAAATTTCTTTTTAATCGCGGATTGCAGGATCGTGTTGGTGGACAGGAAAATGGTACATTTGTTTGTGGTAATGATCCAATGGATATTCGTTTGTATACCAGCTTTCTTGTAAATTATCTATTCTGTTCAAATAGAATTAGTGATGATGGACGTTATGCACTTCAGACCACATTAATGGAATTGCTTACTAATGCATTGGAACATGGAAACTGCGGTATTTCATATGCAGAAAAAACTCAGTGGCTTGAAAATGGAAATAACATTATTGATTTAATTAATGAAAAAAGAAAGAAACCTGAAATTTCAAAGAGAGTAATCAAGATTAATTATGCAATTGGTAAAGAAAAATCATCATTTCGTATTGTAGATGAAGGTGAAGGTTTTGATTGGAAGGCTCGAATGAATGCTGATCCTAATGTAGAAATGCATGGGCGTGGAATGAGTCTTGCAAACAGCCTTGTTACAAATTTATCTTATAATGATAAAGGAAATGAGGTTTCTTTTGAAATTGAAAATCAGTTGAATGCTTCAAATAATATTCCAGGAATCATGGTTCCATTCAAGACAATTACTTATGGTCCTAGGGAAATTGTTTGTAAGCAGAATGAACCTTCAAACGATTTGTACTTTATTATTTCAGGAAAATATGGCGTTTATGCTGATGGAAAGCTTATTTCCGTTCTTACACCAAATGATATGTTTATTGGTGAAATGGCCTTTTTGTTAAATGACCGTCGCTCTGCAACAATTATGTCTGCAGGAGATGGAAAGTTAATCCGAATTCCAAAGGTGTCATTCCTCAATCTTATCAGAAAAAATCCACACTATGGTATTTTCCTTTCAAAGTTGCTTGCTCAACGTGTAGTTAGACAAAATAATAAAACTGTTGAGCAAGCCGAAGAAATCAAAAAACTAAAAGCTGAATTAGAAAGAAAGTAACATAACTTTGCTTGAATTATCCAGCTAAAGTTTCTTTTGTACCATTTGAAAGGTTGTGATAAGCATAACTGTAAAGAATTTCTGCAACATCTCTTAGTGGCTTTCTAATATTTAAGCCCATAGAGTAAGCAAAATTGCAGGCCGCTTTTGTTGATTCTGGGTTCCATAGTTTTGTATTTTCAAGATTAATAAAATCTGCTTTTTCTGTTTGTGCAATTGCATTTATATGTGCATTCATAAGTGAAATTGTTTTATTATTTTCTGAATTATTTACAGAAAGTAATGCAATTCTGCATTTTTTATTAACATTTTTAATTTCATCAATTAAAGTAAGATAATAATTGTCAAAAGCGGCTGAATCTTTTTGGAAAAGAGAAATATCATTTTCACCAAGATGAAGTAATATTCCTTCTGGATGTAGTTGGGAAATATTTGTTTTAAAGAATTCAACAGAAGATGATAAAGAAAGATTTTCTGAACTTTTATTATAAATGTTAAAGTTGAAGTTATATTCTTTTGCAAGAGTTTCAACTGGAATTTCTTTATCAAATTTGCCACCAAGTAAAATAACAGCATTTTTGTTTTCAGATTTGCATCTTTTATTAATAATATCATCCAAAGAAGATGTGTAATTAAGCATATTTACCTCCTGTGCTTTTTCAATATCTGTTATATCAATTTTGCGAACTTTTAATTCTTTCTTTTCATTAGCTTTTTTGTCCAGACTTTTATTTCGTATGTAAACAAAAATATTGGCTGTAACTATTGCCAGATTCAAAAAATAAACTCCAAGAACGTAATTAAATTGATTGTTTATAATTTTTGCAGAAATGCCTGCAATGTATCCTGTAATGATTAAAATGATGAATGCCAGACTTGTTCCCTTTGCTGTTCTTGCCTTATAAGTTTTTACAACATTTATTGGCCAGGAAAAGCCAAAACATACCAACATTCCTGCTTCTAAAAGATGTGCTAAATTCATTTTTAATTTTCTCCTGTTTTTTGTTTTGTTATGCCCTTATCATATTCGAAAAAAATAAATCCGCAATTTTTAGAAAGAAAAGAAAACTATTATTAAAGTATTGTCTGTGAATCTATAAGAAAAGAAAATGCTAAAGTAATCCTGCTCTTTTTTTTACTTACAAAAGGAAAAAAGTTTTTACATATTATGATACACTTTATATATGAAGAAAAATAAACTTGGAAACCTTACGACTATTAGAAAAGATATTCAGAAAACCCAATTGTTTCTTATTATTTCAATCACAATTTTTTTAAGTATTGGTGGTGCCTTTATAAATTTAAATTTTAACAATAAGACTTTAAATCATAATCTGCAAAATACGGCAGAGTTGATTACCAGACTTTATTCTTTTGCGCAGAATTTTTCTCAAGATGAATTATGTGATTATATGGATAATTTGGTTCAAGATTTATCGGATGTAGATGTTATTTCTATTGTTGACTTAAATAATATTAGAAAATATCATACCCATCATGATTTGATAGGAACAGAATATGATGGGACTATACCCGATTTTATAATACATAAATCTTATTTTTATACTGAAAGTAGTAGTGGTCCTTCCGGCCCTCAGCTTAGAACCTATTCAGCGGTTTTTGATGCAAATGGAAAATATTGTGGTTTTATAATGACGATTAGATTAAAAACTTCTATTTCGGCAGTTACAACACGAATTTTGATTTTATTTTTAATTGTTACTGTTTCTGCTATTTTAGTGGAAATTGCTATTTCAGGAGTTCTCTCCCGAAAGATTAAAAAAGAATTTATTGCTTTTACAGAAGATTTTGAAGGAACAAAGTTTCTTGTAGATTCTATGCGGGCAAACAATCACGATTTTACTAATAAATTACATGTGATTTTAGGATTAATTCAGATTGGTCAATATGAAAAAGCAATTTCTTATATTCAAAACATTTCAATTATTCAAAAGGAAATAATCAGCAAAGTAATGCATACAATTGAAAATCCTTCATTTGCAGCTTTGATTGTTGGGAAAATAGCCAGAGCTTCTGAATGCAACGTTAAGTTTATTTTGAATGAAGGAACTTGCTTTAGAAATTCTGACATTACTTTGCCATCCGAAGCACTTGTAACTATTACAGGTAATTTAATTGATAATGCCCTTGATGCTATGAACATGGATACAGAAAAATCAGAAAAGGAGTTATCTCTTGGAATTTATACCAGACCAGATGAATTGCTTATAATTGTAAAAGACACGGGACCTGGTATTCCAGATGAAATAAAAGAGAAAATCTTTGATAATGGTTTTTCAACAAAAGGGGATGGCAGAGGTATTGGTTTATATCATACAAAGCAGCTGATTACAAGTCTAGGCGGTTCAATTACGGTTGAGACGCAGGTTGGGGTAGGAACCAGTTTTATGGTAAAATTATAGGTTGTGGAAAGATGGAGGTATTATGAGTTATTCTGTTTTGATTGTAGAAGATGATCCAATGGTTTCTATGATAGATGAACAATATGTTCTAAAAAATCCTGATTTTACAGTTATTGGAAATTGTAGAAATGGGCAAGAAGCAATTGAATTTCTAAAAACGCAGAATGCAGATTTGATTCTTCTTGATGTTTTTATGCCTGTTATGAATGGGATTGAAACATTAAAGAAAATACGTGAATTAAAAATTTCTTCTGATGTAATAATGATAACAGCTGCAAACGATACTTCTACAATTGAAGGTACTATGCATCTTGGTGTTCTAGATTATCTGATTAAGCCCTTTGCTTTTGAACGATTTAATATTGCACTGCAAAAATTTAAAAACAAAATGCAAGTGCTAAAAGGGAGTCAGATTCTTGATCAGAAAAGTGTCGATTCATTAATATCAAATAATACAAATAATTCTATAGTTGCAGAGGAAAATATTTTACCAAAGGGAATCCAAAAAACAACTTTAGACCATATATGTAATTATTTTAATCAGAATCAGACATGGCAAACTGTAGATATGATTTCTGAAGCATTGGGAATTTCTGTGGTTACTGCACGTACTTATTTAAATTATCTTGTGAGGGAAAAGAAAATTCAGGAGGATATAAATTATAATACTGGAGGGCGACCTTGCATGCTTTATAAAAAGTCAATTTTATAAAGCATGTTTGGTTATTAAAAACTAGAACAATCCTGTGATTACACCGTTGTCATCAACATCAATATTTAATGCGGCAGGTGCTTTTGGTAAACCTGGCATTGTCATAATGTCTCCGGCAAGAGCAACAACAAAACCTGCTCCCGCATAAAGTTGAACATCACGAATTGGGAATGTAAAGCCACTTGGTGCTCCAATTAGTTTTGGATCATGGCTAATAGAGTTCTGTGTTTTTGCAATACAAACAGGAAGATTTCCATAACCTTGCTCTTCATAAGTTTTAAGCTTTTTAAGAGCAGCAGCATCAATAGAAACATCTTTTGCTCTGTAAATTTCTGTGGCAATCTTTTTGATTTTATCTGCTAATGGAAGTTCAAGATCATATAATGGGTGGAAATCAGCTTTACCACTATCTGCAATTTCGGCAACAACCTTTGCAAGCTCTTTTGTTCCTTCACCACCTTTTCCCCAGCCTTCAGAAAGAACAGCAGTTGAGCCATTTTCTTTACAAAGTTTCTGTAAAAGTTGAATTTCTTCATCTGTGTCTGTAATAAATTTATTTACTGCAACAACAGCTGGAAGTCCGAATTTTGCAATATTTTCAATATGACATTTTAAGTTTGCAAAACCTTTTTCCAAAGCTACGCAATCAGGTTTGCTTAAATCAGCTTTTGCAACACCACCATGCATTTTTAATGCACGAATTGTAGCAACAATAACAACTGCGTCTGGTCGTAAACCTGCAGAGCGACATTTAATATCCAGAAATTTTTCTGCACCTAAGTCTGCAGCAAAACCTGCTTCTGTAATAACATAGTCCCCGCAAGCCAAAGCACATGTTGTTGCATTTACAGAGTTACAGCCGTGGGCAATATTTGCAAAAGGACCTCCGTGTACGAATGCAGGATTTTTTTCCAAAGTCTGTACAAGATTTGGTTTAATTACATCTTTAAGAAGAGCGGCAACTGCACCAGTACATTTTAAATCACCAAAGCGAACAATTTCTTTATCATCATTTTGACCAATAACTATGTTATTTAATCTTTCTTTTAATTCAGAAATTGTTTTTGAAAGACATACAATTGCCATAATTTCTGAAGCAACTGCAATTGTAAAATGGTCTTCTCTTGGAACACCCTGCATTTTACCACCAAGACCAATAATAATGTTTCTTAATGCCCGATCATTTAGATCTACGCAGCGTTTCCAGGTGATAGTGCGGGGGTCAATATGTAACTGATTTCCCTGCTGCAAGTGATTATCAATAAGAGCAGCAATAAGATTATTTGCAATACTGATGGCGTGTAAGTCTCCTGTAAAATGGAGGTTGATTTCTTCCATTGGAACAATTTGTGCGTATCCACCACCACAAGCACCACCTTTTACTCCAAAACATGGGCCAAGGCTTGGTTCACGAAGGGCAACTACAGTTTTTTTGCCGATTTTATTTAATCCGTCTGCAAGACCAATGGAAACTGTAGATTTTCCTTCTCCTGCAGGAGTTGGAGTAACTGCTGTTACTAATATAAGCCTTCCAGGTTTTTTACTGGCCTTTTCTTGAAGAGTTTTAAGTTCATCAAATGTGATTTTTGCTTTATATGGACCGTAAAGTTCAAGCTGATTTTCTGAAATTCCAATTTTTGAAGCAATCTGTGTGATTGGCATCATAACGTTATTCTGTGCAATTTCAATATCTGTCATAATATTCACCTTTGGTATAGAAGAAATAATATATAATTATAACTTAGAAAATGTGAATTTTCAATTATACCGGAATGTTATTTAAACCAACTTTTCCAAATCAGTTTCATCCAGGTATTTGTATTCACCTAAACCCAGGTTTTCATCTAAAAGCAGTTGTCCCATGGAGATGCGTTTTAAAAAGGAAATCTTGTTTCCAACGGCAACGAACATTCTTTTTACCTGGTGATATTTTCCTTCATAAATTGTAAGGTGTGCAGTTGAATCATTTATCCATTTTATAAAAGCTGGCTCGCAGAGAAAGCCTTCATCATTATCTTCTGGACCAACTTCAATTCCTTTTTCAAAAAGTTGTGTAATCTCTTTTTGATGTTCATCTGTTTCAGAATGCTCCAGACAGCATAAATAAGTTTTGCTGATGTGAGACTTTGGAGAAATTAAACGGTGGGTTAATTCCCCATCAGTTGTAAAGAGTAACAAGCCTTCTGTGTCCATATCAAGGCGGCCAACAAGATGAAGTTTATCCTGAAGATAGGGAGTTTTAAATGAATCATCTAATAAGTCAAAAACAGTTTGATGTTCGCCATCTTTATTTGATGAAATTGTGTGTTGAGGTTTGTTCATCATTAAATAAATATGTTCATGCAACTTTATTTCTTCATCATCAATGGTAATTTTATCATTTTCAGTATCAATTCCAAAGCTGGGGTCATAAATACGTTGATCATTAACTAAAACTTCGTATTTGCGCAAAATTTTTCTAATATCTTTTCTTGAACCCAGACCTTCATGGGCAAGGATTTTATCCAATCTTTCTTTTTTCATGTGTCTAGAATAAATGAAAAATTGGGGAAGAGCAATGAGATTTAAGTTAGTATAACATTGAAAAAAAGGCTTTCCTATGATTAAATAAAAATAGAGGTATTTATGTATTTAGGTGGAATTGATATTACTTATATTATTTTTGTGTTACCGGCTCTTCTTTTAAGTTTATGGGCATCTGCAAAAGTTAAATCTAGTTTTGCAAAATATGATAAAGTTATGAGTAAAAAAGGATATTCTGGTGCTGAAGCGGCTTCAATTCTTATGCGAGCTAATGGCATTACAGATGTTTCAATTAATCGTATTGGTGGAAGCTTAACTGATAATTACAATCCTTCATCAAAAACACTTAATTTAAGTGATGCCACATTTGCTTCTCGTTCTATTGCTGCAATAGGTGTTGCGGCTCACGAAACAGGTCATGCAATTCAGCATAATGTGGGATACGGTCCATTGGTTTTAAGAAGTACAATGGTTCCTGTTGCAAATTTTGGAAGTAGACTTGGACCATGGCTTGCAATTTTGGGGATTGTGCTTGGAGGAAGTGGTACTGCAAATGGGTATCTTTCAATCTGGCAGCTTCTTACTAATATTGGTTTGATTTTGTTTAGTGCATCTGTTTTATTTTATGTTGTTACTTTACCAGTAGAAATTAATGCTTCAAAAAGAGCTTTAAAGATTTTGAAAGAAACTGGAGTGTTTGACAGTGAAGAATTAAAGTGTGCTAAAAAAGTTTTAACTGCGGCAGCAATGACATATGTAGCCTCAGCTTTAAGTGCAATTGGTTCTTTGTTAAGATTGATTTTCATTTCAAAAAGCAGACAGAGAAGAAGATAAAAATTATATTTGATAGAAAAAAAAAGATTCCGAAGCAAGTTGAGCCTCAAGCAAGTTCGGAATCTTTTTTTTCTATTTTCTGTTTTGTAAAGGAATAAATGGTCTTGTTTCACTAACATTCTTGTAAGCTGGACGATAGATTCTTCCACCAGAAACAACTTCCTCAATTCTGTGAGCTGACCATCCAGCAATTCTGGAAATTGCGAAAAGTGGAGTGAACAATTCACGAGGAATATTTAGCATTGTATAAACGAAACCTGAATATAAGTCTACGTTAGCACAAACTCTTTCTGCAGAAGGGTGCTTCTCTTGAATAATAGCAGGTGCAAGACGTTCAATAATATCGTATAAAGCATAATCTTCAAGACAACCTTTTTCTTTTGCTAATTCTTTTGCTTTTGCCTTTAACAATTTTTCACGTGGGTCACTAATTGTGTAAACTGCATGACCAATTCCGTATATTTTACCAGTATGATCAAAGGCTTTTTTATCAACAATTTTTCTAAGATATTCGGCAACTTCTTTTTCATTTGTCCAGTCTTTTACATTGGCTTTAATTTCATCCATCATTTCTACAACGCGAATATTTGCACCACCATGACGGCTACCTTTTAATGAACCAACAGCTGCAGCAATTGCAGAATATGTATCTGTATCAGCAGATGAAACAACATGAACTGTTAAAGAAGAGTTGTTACCACCACCATGTTCTGCATGAAGAATAAGTGCAAGGTCCAGAATTTCAGTTTCCAGTTGTGTATATGATTTATCAGAACGGATTAAACGTAAGAAGTTTTCTGCAGTAGAAAGTTCTGGTTTAGGGTTGTGAATATACATACTCTTGTTATCGTAGTAACGACGTTTTGCCTGATATCCGTAGGCAGCAAGAGTAGAAAAACGGGCAATTAATTGAATACACTGTTTTACAATATTACCAATTGAGCGATCTTCGGGATTATCATCATAAGAATAGCAGGCAAGTACACCACGAGCTATTTTATTCATAATATCATTTGAAGGCGCTTTCATAATCATGTCTTCTGTGAAGTTTGATGGCAGCACTCTGCATTCACCAAGATATTTTGAGAATGTATCTAATTGCTCTTGGGAAGGAAGTTCACCGAACAAAAGAAGATATGCAGCCTGTTCATAACCATATTGTTTATTAACTTTAGAATCGTTAATAAGGTCTTCAACATCATAACCACGATAAATTAGTTTACCAGGAACGGCAATTTTCTGACCGTCTTTAATTTCGTAACCAACAACATCACCAATACGAGTAAGACCAACTAAAACACCAGTTCCATTAGCATTTCGTAGACCACGCTTTACATCATATTTTTTATATAAATCAGGATTAATAGGGTCATTTAAAATGGCTAGTTTTTCCAATTTCTTGATGATTGCCTGTTCTTGTTTTGGGGTAGTCATTGATTTCCTCCTAGTTTTTAAACTTTTATAATCATACATTCAAAATGCATAATTATACAAAATTTATTCAGTTTTATTAAATAATTATACAAAAATGAAGATTTATATGCAAGTTTATTTAAGGTTTGAAACAGAAAATCCTGGATATGCTGGAATTTTTCCAGACAGAGTTTGAATGCGAAATATATTTGAATTTAAACTTCACTTTATTTTACAAATCTTTGAGCAGGTGTTACAGTCCAGATTGCTCTTAATTCTGTGTCACCAATATTTTCCAAATGATGAGGAACTGCAGCAGAGAATGTTACGCTGTCTCCTTCATCCAAAAAATATTCTCTTCCTTCATAAGTAAGCTTTGCTTTACCCTGAAGAATTACACCAATTTCTCTACCAATGTGTCCATAAGAGCCTTTGTGTGTTTGTGATGCTGGTGGCAGAGTGATAATATATGATTCAATTGAGTTCTCTTTTGCAGATTCATTTGCTTTTGCAATTTCTTCATATATAATTTCATCTTCTTTAACAATTGGACGCTGATCATGTCTTACAATTTCTACTGGACGAACCTTTCTATATTCTTCAAAAAGAAATTCCAGGTTAATGTCCAAAACATTTGCTAAAGTGAGTAAAGTATCGATTGCTGGTGAAACATGATTTCTTTCAATTTGGGAAACAAGACTTTCACTTACACCTGCCTGTTGTGCTACAACTTTAAGTGTATATCCTTTATGCTCTCTTACTTGTCTTAATTTCTCTCCAAAGTGATAAGGAATGCGTTTCTGTTTTTCATCTTCAGGATTTTGCGAAGGTGTCATTGTTTTGCTTCTCCTTATTTTTTTGTGTTACAAATTCTATAAAGTAATCTTCTAGAGTTTTATGGGGTCCTTCTAAATGCATTCTGTTTCTTGAACGGGCGTTATCTCTACGAACTGTATAAAGTGAATAGAAATCACGGTAGTCTAATCCTGCATCGGCTTTGACGTGTTCACCAAGGAATTTAGAAACTTCATCACGACCAATTGCTGGAATACCTTTTTCTCTAAGTATTCTACGTAATGTATTTATCTGTTCATAAGAAATTCCAAATAAGAATTCTTCCATTGCCTGTGTTACACCAGTGTCTCCCATTTTTTGTTTAATAAAGGCAATCCATTGGTCATCCATTTGCATAGAAATTAATAAAAGTTCACTTGTTCCCATCATTGTTCCAAAAGCAGGAGCAAGTCGTCTTCTGGCATTCCATACAGTCTGCAAAACAGGTGCAACATCTGCAGAATTTGAGTCATTCCAATGTTCCCAAAGCAGAAGTAGTGAAAGTGCCCATTCACGACGGTATTCAATTGGTTGAGATGTATCCCGAATAAGATTTAAATAAACGTCTTCTACTAAAAGGGAAAACATAGAAAGATTTGTTTCATCTTCAAAAGGTTTATAATATTTTTTTAATTGCTCATTATGCTGGCAATATTTTGCGAAACTAGAAAGTGTGTGTATTTTTGAAACAAGAAGGCCTTTTCCAAGCATAGCTTTTGAAGGTAATTGTAAAGTTGGATCTCCATTATCTTGATGGGCGATAAGAGAATCTATTAATGAGCTGGGAGTTCTTTCTCCGCCTACAAGTTGATGTCTTTCCAATAAAGAAGGGAAACGTCCCATGGCTTGAGCTAGTGCACTTAAATCATCAAGGCGAGATTGAAAACTATTATATTTTGAAATGTCTATTTGTTTGATTTGTGGCATAAGTTCATTAATCAATGACTTCTGCTTTTTTGTCAGCATTTCATATTTTTCTTGAGGAGCAGCTTGTTGTGTAGATGTATCAAAAAAGGTTGAAAGATCAACCTGTTCAAAATCTTCTTGAGCCATAATAATCACATTTTAATTATATTCTTCTATTATACTTGAAATATCAGTTTTTTCAAAATGAATTTTTTGATTTGCGTTAGAAATTATTATAAATAATGGTGATGCATATTCTTGGATTTTAGCGGCATTATATTCATATGTTTCTACTTGTGCATTATAAATGTTACCTCTGTAAAAGCGAAGAGTTGGAGAAAGTTCAAATAATGAAAAATCCCACAGATTTAATGTGACACAGGAATATACACATAAACTAATTAATGAACCGTTTAATAAGAAAGCGTTTAGTGCATCCTTATAATTGTGAGCATAAAGTTGGCCTAAACCTGGAATGAAAGAGAGATGGGCAGCAAGTAAAGGCTTTTTAGGCTTAAATGAATTGATTTTTGACAGCTGCTTTTGAAATATCTGAATATCTTCTTCAGAAAAAAGTTCGGGATAATCATTGCTATAGGTAGAAAATGCAGCGGATAAGGTTTCCCATTGGTTTGTCAGAATCAGATTTTTTAAATGAGCACAGCAAGCTTGTTGTTTAATTGCAAGGGAAAAATCATCCAGATAAAGATATTTTGCAAATTCATAGTTTGTGTCTAAGCTTGTCTTTTCAGTAATGGCCTTGTTTTCTAAAAGAGAAATATGTTTACTTTGAAGGGCTTCTAACTTTGAAAAAGATATGTTTTCATCTGATAATGAAAGAGATAATCCCTGCTCAAAATAATTAAGTGCTAAATCCAGCTGATTGTTTTTTTCATAAATCTGACTTAAAGAAAAAAGTGCATCATCAATAAAATCACCTTGCACATCCTGGTAGTTTTGCATGAAAATGTATCTTTTATATTCAGTTGCAGCTTCCTTAATGGCCCCTGAATTTTCAAGATTTTTTGCCTGCTTGTATAAAAAAAGATAGTTATCTGTTTCTTGAGCACAAAGAGGAAAATTGTAAAATAAAAGCAAAAAAGTTAGAATTTTAGAAAGATTCTTCATAAACTAAATCCAAAGATTGGCAAAGATTCCTATATTGTGCATCATTGTAACGTTTTGCAGCTTTGTATGAACCATAAATGTCTGTTATGTACAAGCCCAATGCACAAGTTCCAAAAACGTAGGGTCTCCAGTCTTTCCAGTTGCTTTCAATCCCAGTGTAAAGGGTTCCCCCAATAAAAGATGTAATTGAAAGAAATGATGAAAGAAAGCTTGAAAAATTGCCAGTGTACCATTTTCCTGCTCCAGGAATAAGAATTGAAAGAGTTGTGGCCAAAGCTACATTTTTTTGACTGTAAGAAGTACAGGCTTTTGCAAATTTTTCGAATTGAGCATATTCGTGTAAGGCTTCGTTTGCTTTTATTCCAGCGTCAGAAATATTATATAAGAATAGATCTTTACTGATTACTGTAAGCAACTGAAATGATGGAGCATATTCTTCTAAATCTGTGGAAATTGAATCTATAAAGGAAAAATATTCTTCCTGATTACGTTCTTTAAAAATTAATCTTGCATTTGTGAAATCGACTTTTTCTTTTATATCAAGGGAAAGATTTTCTGAAAAATTTTTTTCCAGCCATTGAATCCCAGTTTTATCATCATTCTGATTGTAAATTGTTGTAAGAGTAAAAATTGATTGCTCTTGAATAAAGGAATATTCATTTTGATTAATGGCATCGGAAAGAAACAGGGATTTTTTGAATTCACTTTCTGCTTCATCCCAAAAGCCATCCTCGTATAAACTTTGTGCAAAATTAAAAACAACCTCTGAATCGTAAGGCGAAGTTTGTTGAGCAAAGAAAGGGATGTGGAGAAGAGCAAATGTTAAGATAATATTAAAAATTTTTTTCATATTTATTTCCATCCTATGGTACTGGATCTGCATGGTGGTTGCCATTTACAACAGGATAAAGATTTCTTGAATGTTCATAGGAAGTACATCGTTTTAATCGTTCAAGTCCCATAATAATTCCAAATGGACCATGTTTTGATACTGCTTCTAACATATATTGGGAACAGCTTGGTTCAAAAGGACATGCACTATGATCCTGCTTTGTAATGAATTTTTTGTAAAAAGCATAGCTTGCATTTACGGCCATCATCACTGTTGATGTTGTAAACTTTTCTACTTCTGGAGTTATGGCTTTTGATTTTTCAACTTGAATAGGACTTTTTTGTTCACTATCTTTTACCAGCAAAGTGGTTCCAGCATAATCTTGTTTTATTTGTTTATTAATTTTTACTTTTGAGAAAGTTAATTTTGTTGTTGCAAAAATTTTATCATCATTAAATGTGTATGTTGTTATTTCTTTAGGGTAGGCAATTCCCATGTAATTATCATATGCGTCTAAAATTGTTTCTGCAAAAAGACATTCTTCTGCCGTATACATCTGCAATTTTCGAAATCTTCCATTTGAATCAGAATAAACAATAATGCTTTCAAAAGGATGGACTCCAATTTTACCATAACGCCATTTTGTAGCCAGCATGGAGTTTTCTTTCCAGTTTTCCCAAGGTACATACCCCTGAACTGCTAAATCGCAATCTTTTTTGAACCATGTTAAAATATCTTTACAGGTTTGCAAAAGTACTTCTTTACCTTCTGAATAATCGTAAAGAATGTCAGCTTGAATAAGATATGTTCCATCGCTATTTGAATAAGCAATTTGAGAAACTGGCGAAGTTGTTTCAAAAATGAAAATAGCTGGTGAAGATTGATAAACAATATGACCAGCCATTTTTGCAGATTCACCTGTGCTTGAAATTTCCTCCCTAATATAATCCAGTTGAAGTGTCTGGAAGTGGGAGGGTTGTGAATATAGTTTTATTGAAAAGATAAAAAATATTATTAATATGATTTTACATTTAGAAATGAACATAAATTAAGGAACATAAATTGGCATTATGTATTTAAGGCCTGCATCGGAACAAGTTTCTTGGATACATACATCAATTGTTTCTTCCATACAGTCTTCCATGCACTGTTCAATTGCCTCTCCGGCACATTCTGCCATAAATTCTTTGCCACCCTCTGTAGACATTGTTGCCACTAAAACAATTCCACCAACAACAATTACGCCACCCACAATTAATGATGTTACAAGAACTTTACTTGTTTCTTTTACAGCTGTAGAAGCAGAAAGATTTTCTGGTGCGGCAGTTGCTTCTACAATAGTTGCAGAAGAAGGTAAGCCGCCGCCGAATCCAGAAAAAGAATAGGTTGAAACTTCCTGTGCGTATAAGAGAGAGGAGAATGAAAAAAGAGTTAATATTGAAGTTATGGCAAAGATTTTCTTATTCATAATATACTCTGTCTATTCAGACTTTATTTTTTCTAATTCAGTTTCAGGTATTTTAGAAATGCCTAATTCAGCAAGTTTTTTGTATGCAGGAGGAAAAGCTCCTATTGGAGAAAGTTCATAAATATTCAGAATATCTGAAAAATTAACATATGCTTTCCTATATTCTTTTGTTTTCATGTAAAGATGACCCAATTCATATCTTGCTTCAATATATGTTTGGGTGTCATCGCCATAGCGTTTAATTGTTTCTAAGTAATAGCGTTCAGCATTTTCGTAGGCACCATTAGAATATTCGTTCTGTCCCTGCTGAAGTAATTGTGCTGATGATAAATCTTCTGGAATTTCTTCAATTGTTCCACAAGAAAAAAAAGAGAAACTTAAAAATAATACTGATAAGAATAATACTGTTTTCTTCATATATAAGATTTTATATTAACAATTGAAAGAATTCAATTAAGAGTTTTATTAAGAATTTGTTTTATATCGCAAAAAAAGTTTCATTGTGATATTATAAGAACATTATAATGAATAATAGAGGTGCTTAATGAAAGTTTTAGTAATTGGTGGTGCAGGATATATTGGAAGTCATGTTGTAAAAGAAATGATGAAAGCCGGTCATAAGGTAACAGTTTTTGATAACCTTTCTAGTGGATTACGCTGTAATTTATTTCCTCAGAACGATTTTATTTATGGAAATATTTTAATTCCTGCAGATTTGGATGCTGCTTTTGAACAGGGCTTTGATGCATTTGTTCATCTTGCTGCTTTTAAAGCTGCCGGTGAATCTATGATTAAACCTGAAAAATATTCTGTAAATAATATTACAGGTACATTAAATATTATGAATTCGGCAATGAAGTACAATTGTAAAAAAATGATTTTCTCTTCATCTGCTGCAACTTTTGGTGAACCTCAGTATTTGCCAATGGATGAAAATCATCCACAGAATCCAATCAACTATTATGGATTTACAAAACTGGAAATTGAACGTTATATGACTTGGTATGATCAGCTTAAAGGTTTGCGTTTTGCAGCACTCCGCTATTTTAATGCTGCCGGTTATGATCCAGAAGGAGAAATCCGCGGTCTTGAACAGAAACCTGAAAATCTTCTTCCACGTGTAATGGAAGCAGCTCTTGGTCAGCGTGAACTTAAAATTTTTGGTACTGATTATGATACTCGTGATGGTACTTGTATTCGCGATTATGTTCATGTAACAGATTTAGCTCGTGCTCATGTTATGGCTTTGGATTACATTACTAAAAATGATAAGAGTTTAAAATTAAACCTTGGTACAGAAAAGGGTACAACAGTAAAAGAAATTATTGAAGCGGCAAGAAAAATTACTGGAAAACCAATTCCTGCTGGTGAAGAACCACGTCGTCCAGGAGACCCTGCAAGCTTGTATGCTACTTCTAAATTGGCAAAAGAATTGCTTGGATGGGAACCAAAATATTCTGATGTAGATACTTTGGTAAAAACAACATGGGAAGTTTATAGGAATTAGGAATTAGGAAGTAGGAAGTAGGAGTTAGGAATTAGGAATGAGGAATTAGGAGTTAATACTTGTTATTCTGAGTTCGTTTCAAGGATTCATAAATAATCAGAGGCATAAAATTGGATAAAAATACTTTTTTTGATAATCACAAATCGGATATTATTGAACTGGAAAAATTACTTACATCTATTCCTGCTATTGCTCCAGAAGGTGGCGGTGATGGTGAAGCATTAAAATGTGGGGCGCTTGAAAAATGGCTTAAAGAAAATGGTTTTGAAAATGTTCAGCGCTTTGAAGCCCCTGATTCAAGAGTTTCTGCCGGAGTAAGACCTAGTTTAGTTGTAACAATTCCCGGTTCTATTCCAGAAGAACAGGATAATGGCCGTGTTTGGGTAATGGCACATCTGGATGTAGTTCCAACTGGAGATATCACTCTTTGGAAAACAAATCCTTTTGAATGTGTAGAAAAAGACGGCGTACTTTATGGTCGCGGTGTAGAAGATAATCAGCAGGGACTTGTTTCTTCTGTGTTTGCAGCTTTGTATTTACTTAAAAATGGAATAAAACCTGCTCATACAGTAAAGCTTCTTTTTGCTGCTGATGAAGAAAACGGAAGCAACTACGGAATTATCTGGCTTATTAATAATACAAAGCTTTTTAGAAAATCAGATTTAGTATTGATTCCTGATGGAGGAGATCCTCAGGGTTCTACAATTGAAATTGCAGAAAAAAATCTTTTGTGGCTTCAGGTTCATGTTATGGGCAAACAGACTCACGGAAGTCGCCCGGATAGTGGTGCAAATGCCTGTCTTGCGGCTGCTGATTTAACTCTGCGTCTTCATAATTTGGAAAAAATCTTCAATAAAAAAGATTCTCTTTTTGAACCAGACTATTCAACTTTCCAGCCAACAAAAAGAGCAAAGAATGTAGACAGCATAAATATTATTCCTGGTGAAGACACTTTCTGTATGGACTGCAGAATTCTTCCCTGTTATAAACTTTCGGATGTAATTGATAAAGTAGATGAGCAGTGCAGGGAAGTAGAAAAAATTCATGATGTAAAAATTGAATATACTTGTCCGCAAAAATCAGAAAGTCCTGCTACAAGTAAAGATGCTCCTGTAGCAAAGAAACTTGCTGATGCAATAAAAGCTGTTCACGGAATCAACCCAAGATTTATAGGAATTGGCGGCGGTACTGTTGGTGCAGAACTTCGTCGTGAAGGAATTGATGCAGTTGTCTGGAGCACCCTTGATGATCAGGCACACCAGCCAAATGAATATTGCAAAGTCGAAAATATTATAAAAGATGCTATGACTTTAGTTGAAGTATTTTCCAGGTAGTTTATCTTTCATATTTGTTAGTATTTAAGTATGTAGTAAATTACATAAACCCAGCTAAGTAAACCGTGAAAAATTGCCCAGCCGATTGATTTGTATGCAGTATAACTGATTACCATGGCTAATGCTGAGCCAAATGATATTCCTGCTTTTACAGATTTTTCAACTCGTTTTGTAGTAGTTGTTTTACCATTTGAGTCTGTTGTTGTAATTTCTGTTACTTCTTCTGCCATTGTTTTTTCTCCTATAATATTTTTTAGCGAACTTTAAGGAAGGTACCTATTACTGCAATTGTAATCAAAATCTGAATGATTACGAATTTAACAAGAACCTGTGTTGGTGACCATCCACGATTTTTTCTCATATGATCATGTAATGGGAATCTTACATTTGGGAAAATTTTAATTTTGAAAAAACGGAGAAGGGCAACTTTTACTAATCCCAATCCACCGTTTACAAAAATTACAGATGATGTTGCGAGTGCAATAAATGGGTTTCCAGAAAGCATTACACAAACACCAATGAAATATCCAAGGGCGCGGCTTCCTGCATCACCCATTAAACAGTGACTTGGGAAAGCATTAAGCCATAAGTAACCCATAACAACACCGGCCATTGTGAAAATCATGGCACCCCAATTTGCACCAGGAGCAAAATGTGGAATTAACAGATAGTTTGCAACATCTGTATGACCAAGAATAAAGTAGAAAAGAATACCTAAAGTAATTAATGCAATAAGAACCAGTGAAGAAGAAAGTCCGTCTACACCGTCTGTACAGTTTGTAGTATTAATAGAAGCCCACAAAAGAATTGTAGTTAAAATAATGTAAACAACAGGATTTACTGCTACAAGACTTGAGGTAAATGGAAGCCAGAAACGAACAATCCCATCTGAAGAGAGCTGTTTCATTCCAAAGTAAAGAATAAATGCAGTTCCCACACTAATAATTAAATCTAAAGCACCTTTAAGATATTCACCCCAGCTGTCCACACTTCTATCATCAAGAAAACCTGTAAGCATTGTTATCCATGTAAGTGCAATTATAGATGCTCTAACCCAGTTCATTGGAATAATAAGGAAACATAAAATTACAAAAATAGTTATAAAAACTACGCCAGAACCAGTTGGTTTACCCTTTGCAGCTTCGGCGTTATCTTTTAATGTAAATTCACGCCCTCTATCATGTGGCAATTTGTCATAAAAAACAGGAATCAATTTGTAGGCTAAGAAGTATCCTGCAAAAAGAACAATAATCATAATTACTGCATAAGATGTCAAAAGACGAGCAGGACCCCAGAATTGTTGTAAGTATTCACCTAATTGAAATAACATAAAATAAACCTCTTATATCTTATATAGTAATGTGATTCATGTTTGTAAAAATCATTACAATTCCATGTTCATTACAATAATTTATAAATTCATCATCGGTAGAATCTCCACCAGTCTGAATAATTGCTGATAATCCGTTTTCAACTAATTCCTTAATTGAATCGGAAAGACCAATTGTGGAATCGCAAACTAATAAATCGGCAATTGTACCTGTGTTTGTATTGTTTGTAAGTTTTTCTTTGGCTTCCATCAAAGCATAGTCAATTGCTTTTTTAGGAGTTAAACAACTTTGTCCAATTCCAGTAATGGTATTATTTTTAAGAAGAATTACACAGTGAGATTTCGCTTTCATTGCAAGAATCATACCAAATGCCATTTCATCAACAATATATTGTGAAGGACGTTCATTAGTTTTAATTTGCCATTCTTCAAAAACAGAAGAATCAATTTCTTGAAACAGAACTACATTGTTGACCATTCTAAGTTCACGTTTTGGCCCTGAAAATTTTGAAGCAGCAACAAGCTTTGTATTCTTATTCTGTGCAAAAACTTCTCGAGCTTCATCGGTAAAATCTGGTGCAACAATTGCAAGAAAATTACATTTAACCATTTCTTCTGCAGTAATTTTATCTACTACAGAGCTGCACCCTAATGAAACACCAGAAATTGTATTTCCATATGCATAAGTGTTTTTAAAAGAATCTAATGCATTTGTAGAAAGAGCAGCACCTATGATTGTGTTATATTTTACTGCAATGGTAAAAACAGTCCCTGTAATTGGTGTAAATTGGGTTGTGAAGTTATATCCATCACGAGTAACACTTTTTACAGAATATTGATTTTTTAGGGTCTGATACAGGAAAGTTATTTCATCCCAAATAGAAGACAAATCACTGATATTGTTATAATCAAAATCGTTGTAGAGTAATTCAGAATAAAAAGTGGAATTTGCTGCTGTGGTTGGCATTCTGTAAAGAACTGCTTTCTGTTGTTTGTTTGAGCCGTGTTTTAATTCCGAAGCTTTAACAAGGGGAAATGAAAGATAATTCATGAATTCTTCTTTATAGTTATTATCTTGCAACAAAGCATGTGACAATCCTGCATCATAAGCTGAAATCATATTTAAGGCTTTTGCGGCAAGGTAAGACCGGAATTCGCTGGTAACATTTCCTGTTCTCAATTGAATCATGGCTTCTTTATAATCATCAGGATCTGTTAGAATAATAATGTTCTGATAATTTAGGAAAGAATCTCTAAGAATTACAGAAACTTGTAAGCTTGATGGAATACTTTTTTTCTGATAACTAATTTCAGTTGAAATTGGAGTTGTTTCTGGAATAATATTTAGACAAAGCAAAAATATTCCACCACTTCCAGAATTTGTTGACAAATTTTGATCAGTTTCCTGAGAAAGACGAGTAGAATGAATTTCGTTAATTAATTGGGCAGTTTCGTGTCCATATATATTTTGCTCAGATAGAATGTGCTCAGTTGTTACAGGAATATTATTGTCTTTTAATATTTCTTCTGTCTTGTTTGCAGAATAGATTGTCCAACCAAGCTCAACAAGAAAAGAAGCTAGTTCAACAAGATTATCTGAATTTTCAACATGAATAAGTGCTTTCTTTACCATAGAATAATATTATCAAAAAGATTAAAATAATGATAGACTTACGATACAGACTTACGATATGGAATCAAAAGAAAATCAAGAAAACGAACTCTATTTACAGAATCAGTTAATTACTTATATTGGCAATAAAAGGGCATTGCTTGATTTTATTGGTCAGGAAGTAAAAGTTGTTCAAGAAAAATTAGGAAAAGAAAAACTTGAATGTCTTGATATTTTTTCTGGCAGTGGGATTGTAAGTCGTTATTTAAAACAGTTTTCTTCCTCTATCACAACAAATGATTTAGAAGCTTATTCATGTATTATTAATCGCTGTTACCTTTCAGATTTGGATGAAAAGCAGCTGGAAGATTTAAGGGACTTATATAAAAAACTGAATGAAAAAATAGATGAAAGAATGAGGGAGCTGGAAAGAGCGAGGGAAGAGAATAGATATGTTGAACCAGGATTTATTTCTAAATATTATGCGCCAAAAGATATAGATGATATTTCAAAGGAAGAACGCTGTTTCTATACTCCATACAATGCAAATTATCTGGATGTTGCGCGACAGGAAATTGAAAGTATTGTTCCAGATGAATACAAAGATTTTTTCATTGCTCCTCTGCTTTCGGAAGCATCTATTCATGCAAATACAGCTGGAATATTTAAAGGATTTTATAAGAATTCTAAAACAGGAACTGGTCAGTTTGGAGGAAATGGAAAAAATGCCCTTTCAAGGATTATGGGACAGATAAGGTTGCCATTTCCGGTTTTTTCTAATTATAAATGTAACCATCGGGTTTTTAATGAAAATGCAAATGAGTTAATAGATAAAGAAGAACTAGGACATTTTGATTTAGCATATTTTGATCCGCCATATAATCAGCATCCTTATGGTTCGAATTATTTTATGCTTAATTTAATTGCAAATTACAAAACTCCAGATCCAGAAAAAATGAGTCGTGTTTCAGGTATTCCTTCTGATTGGAATCGTTCTGCCTATAATAAAAAGGGAAAAGTTGCTGATGTCTTTATTGATTTGGTAAAAAAAGTAAATGCAAAATTTGTTTTGATTTCTTTTAATTCTGATGGTTTTATTTCTCGTGATGAAATGGTTTCTCTTTTAAATCAATGTGGCAAGGTTAATGTAGTAGAATCCAAGTACAACACATTCCGTGGTTCACGCAATCTTAAAGAAAGAGATGTTCATGTAAAGGAGTATTTATTTTTAGTGGAGAAAGATTAGTTTTTAAATTGTAAGGTTATTTTAATTGGTAAATGGTCGGAATAACCTTCACCTGTATAAATCTTAAATCCATTTGGAATATTATTGTCTTTTGTCCATAAATCATCAGTGCAAGCTTCAAAATCTAAAATATCAAAGCTTCCATATACGAAAAAATTGTCTATATACTCCCATGAATTCTTATAATAATAACTTCCTGTATTGCAAGTGTAATTACCATGTTCATCATACCAGGGTGATAAAACAGCAATTGCTTGGTCATCATAAGGATATTTGCTTTTTAATAAAACATTGCCTTTTTCTACACTATCAATGTATTCAAATTCTTCAATACTTTTATTAAAATCTCCACAAATAAGAATCGGACAGTTCTGGTTTTCTTCAACCGTTTCACATACTAAATTTGTCAAAATGCTTTCTTGTTTAATTCTCCATATTTCTGTTTCAATTTCTCCTGAACTTTTCGATTTCCAATGATTAACAAACAATACAAAATCTTTATTTCCAATTTTTACTTTAACTTTTCCAATTGCTCTCAAAGCCGGTTGCTGAACTTTTGGCGAACCGTCTTCAATACTATGATTAGATAAATCCCACAATTCATACTTCGAAATCACTGCGCATCCAATAGAACTTTCAGGTTCTTTTGAAAAACAAGCATAATTCCAAATTCCTGTAGAATTCCACTTATGTGCAGAAAGACCATTACAGATATCTTGTATTACAGCTTCATTTTCAATTTCTTCAAATACATAAATATCGGCATTTAATGTGGTCATTACCTTACACAAACGATTTACCCTTTCTGAATACATTTCTTCATTCCATGTTTTGCTTTTTAGAAAATCAGCATATTCAGAGCCATCATTGTTTGCATCAAAAAAAGTTTGTACATTCCACGACACAACAGAGAACGAATTTTTTGTATTTGTTACATTTCCAAATCCATTTCCATTGGAGCAGGAATTAAAAATAAACAAAAACAAACCAAACAAAATAATCGAAATTTTCTTCATAAAAAAAATACTCCTAAGAAGACATGCTTCTCAGGAGTAATATTGCCTTAGTTTTAAAAAAAAGGAAGTTTTTTTAAATTTTTTTATTTTTAGTTATTAAATTTAAAGAAAAGAACGTCTCCATCCTGAACAACATATTCTTTTCCTTCTTGACGGTACTTACCAGCAGCTTTTATTGAAGCTTCATCTTTATATTGGCGTAAATCGTCAATAGTGTATGCTTCTGCTTTAATAAAACCTTTTTCAAAGTCTGTATGAATAACACCAGCAGCACGAGGAGCTTTATCACCGTTATGGATTGTCCAAGCACGGCATTCATCTGGTCCACCTGTAAAGAACGTTCTTAATCCCATTAAGTGATAAGCTTTGCGAGCCAAAACTGCAAGACCACTTTCTTTTAGACCAACGCTTTCCATAAAATCTTTTCTATCTGCAGGATCGTCAATTTCGGCCAGGTCAGCTTCGAATTTTCCACAAATAACTACAACTTCAGATTTTTCTTCATCAGCATATTTTTTTACAATTTCAACATATTTATTTGTACCGTCTGCAATTGTATCTTCATCAACATTTGCAACATACAAGGTTGGTTTCATTGTTAAAAGGAACATGTCATATACAGCAGCTTTTTCTTCATCTGTAAGGTCTGCTGTGCGGGCACATTTTCCATCAAGTAATAAAGGACGAATTTTTGCAACAGCACTAATCCAAGGTGCATAAACTTTTTCCTGTTCCTTTCCTAAAGAGCGGATTGCACGAGTAACTTTATCCTGGCGGGCATCAATTGTGTTAATATCAGCCTGACAAAGCTCCCAGTTGATTGTAAGAATATCTGATTCTGGATCAATTGGGGCAGCTTCGTTTGCATTATCACGAACGTGCATAATGTCTGGGTTATCGAAACAACGAACAACATGGGCAATAACAGAGCATTCACGAATATTTGCAAGGAATTTATTTCCAAGACCTTCACCCTGAGAAGCACCTTTAATCAAACCTGCAATATCAACAAACTTTACTGCAGCTGGAGTCTTCTTTTTAGGATTGTGAATGCTAGCAAGAAAGTCCAGTCTTTCATCTGGAAGGTCTACAATGCCAATGTTTGGATCGATTGTACAAAATGGGAAATTCTCTGCGCTGGCTGGTGCCGAAGTGAGAGCCGAAAAAATAGTAGATTTACCAACATTTGGTAAGCCAACAATACCACATTCAAGTGCCATATATATACTCCTAGTTTGATAAAACAGCCTTTGCCAGCTGATCTGCACAACTTGTTGATTTAAAACCGCAGATATTTCCTGCAAGTTTAGCTGCAATCTCTTCTGCTTTCATGCCATCACAAAGTTTAGAAATAGCTTTTAAATTGCCGTTACAGCCACCAACAAAACTGATGTTTGTAATAGTACCATCATCTGCTTTATCAAAGGTAATTGTCTGAGCGCAAACGCCCTGTGTTTTATAAGTAATTGTCATGGATTAAATATACTCGACTGTATCGATAACTTCAACTGCATCTACTAAAGGTTCAATGTCATTAAAAACAAAGTCGTTATATCGCATGAAAATTTGACTGAAATCAGCCTGAAGTGTTTTCTGGAAAAATCTTAAATCTTCCATAATACTATCATACTGGTTAAAAAGGACCGAAATAATATTTTTATCTAATTCGCCGTTATCAGTCATTTTCTGCATGATGGTGAATGTTTCTTCAACTGAAAATTCCCCTTTGTAACTTCGGCTGTCACTTAATGCGCTGGTAATATCTGCAATAGTAATGATTCTTTGAATAAGAGACAGTTCTGCTTCTGTAAGATGATTTGGGTATCCATTACCATTCAGCTTTTCATGATGGCGGTATACATCTTCCAGAATATTTTCAGGTACCAGATCGGTAAGGATTTTTTTTGAGTGATTCACATGGTAACGCATAATACCCATCTCTTCTGGAGAAAGTTTACCTGGTGCTTCAAGAATTTTTTGTGGCGTACAGATTTTTCCAATATCATGAAGCATAGAACTTATAAAAAGCTGGGAAATATCATCCTGGGAAAGGTTAAAGCGCATACCCAAAGCAAGAGCATAACATGAAGTATTTATAGAATGAGTCATGGTACTTGTGCTTTTAAAATCGAGAAGATAGGTAACCAGTTTAAGATAACAGTTTTTATCCTTATCAGATAGGGTGATTTTACTTACATAATTGTACAAAAAATTCAAATGAGTTTTTGCCTTAATCTGATTAATTATGGAATTATTGTGATTAATTTGCTGAAAAGACTGCACAACCAATGGATTAAATTGGCCAGGCTCTATAGAATTCAAATCTTCTGGTAAAGGAGAATCTGGGTTTCTATAAATATAATCACTTATTCTGGCAGAAAAATACAGAATAGATTTTATTTTTTCCTGATAAATATATTTTTCCATATCCTTGTTATAGGGCTGAAAAAAATTTTCCAAAGCAAGGGCATCCTGTTTAAGAGGCGTCATGAATTCCAAATAATAACAACTGAAAACATATTTACTTTCTATAAAATGGTCTTTTGTAAAATAATCAATTTTGTCTTCTGAGGCACTGTAACTAAAGAAAGTGTCATCTCTGAAAAAACCGATAGTATGGAATAAAGAAAGAATTACAAGATTTTGCAAAGAATACTCTTTCCCAAGCCCCATATGACGGGCAATATTCAACGCAATAAAAGCTGTGCGTTCATTATGAAAGAGAATCTGTTTATTAATATATTTCAGCATTTCGCAGGCAATTTGTATAATGGAACCTGCAGAAAGCGGATTAACAACTTTTTTGCCAATCTTTTGATTATTAGACATTTATTATATTATCACCCTGAATTTGAAAAAAATCAATTTTTAGGTATTAAACGGTTAATTGTTATGTCTCTCTGTCTCCAGTTTTTATCAACTTTAACCTGTAAATCCAAGTCAATTTTCTGGATATAGATTTCGCTTAATTTTTTAATTGCAGCCATTCTGATTTCTTTAATTTTGGAAGCACCTTTTCCAATTACAATACCTTTTTGACTTTCTCGCTCAACACAAAGAAAAGCTCGAATCCAAAGCTTTTTACCTTCATTTCGGTGTTCCACATCTGCAACTTCTACATAAACTGCATGTGGAATTTCTTGTTCTAAACGGTTGATTGCTTCACCACGAATTATTTCACAAACACGGAATGTTAAATTCTGATCTGTATATGTATCTTCGTCGTAAATAGGGTCTCCAATTGGAGAAATATCGTAGAGACCTTTTAAAACTTCATTAATACCAATATCATCCCGGGCAGACATTTCAAAAATTCTGTTTTCTGGAATTTCTGGAAGATTTTCTTTTATAAAAAGTGCAATTGGTTTTGGCTTACTTGCTGGGGCATCTGTTTTATTGATTGCAACAACGGTTTTACCTTGAAGTTTTTTAAGTAGGGCTGCTGTATGAATTTCTTCTTCACCTGGTTCTCGAGTTGAGTCAATGATGTAAAGAACACAATCAATATCATCCAGCTGATTTTCAGTTACTGATTTTAGACGGAGATTAAGTTTTTTTTCAGAATCGTGGTAACCTGGAGTATCAATAAAAATAAGCTGACCATAACTAGTGTTTACAATTCCTTTAATAGGGTTTCTTGTAGTTTGTGGAATAGGAGAAACAATACTTACATTTTCCTGGCAGGCTGTATTTAAAAAAGTAGATTTTCCTGCACTAGGACGTCCTATGATTGCAACTACTGCGGTTTTTAATGGTTCATTTGTATTTGATTCAATTTCGTTCATATTTTCAATTATACATCTTTTATGATATTATTTATAGAAGAAATATAAACAAATTGGAGAAAGAAATGAAAATAAAAAAGTTCCTATTTATTGCATTGATGTTTATTTTTGCTGGTTCTGCAGCTTTTGCAGGAACTATAGAAATTACTTCCCCATACTACGGTGAGGATTTCTACGCATATAATTGTGATTCAGTATATGATTTTAATGTAAAATTTAAGGGAACAGTTTCTGGCGGATGTACTTCCATTCGTGTAATCTGGACTTCTGGAAAGAAGAAAAATATTACAAAGTATCTTATTCAGGGAAAAAAGACAAAAATTACTGGTGGTGATAATTATCAGATTGATGATTTTACATTGAAACAGTATCAGAAAGGAACCCCAACTTTTGAATATAATGTTTCTGGTCGTTTGGAAAACCTTGCTTTTGGTTCAAACTATTATCTTTTTATCGCAACATTTGCTGATGGGTCAATTGATGTTGCAGAACATGAAATTTTCGTTTATCAGGGAGGGGCAGCTGAAAAAGCAAAGCCAGTTATTTATCTTTATCCTACAAAAAAACAGGATGTAAAAGTAAAAGTTAGTCCAGAAGGTGGTGTAACAGAATCAATTCCAGAATATGGAAAGGGATGGAAAGTTACAGCAGCTCCAGACGGTACAATTATTGATAAAGCAACAAAAACAGAATATCCATATCTTTTCTGGGAAAGTAAAGATTATGGGGACGAAATTGATATGTCAGAAGGTTTTGTTGTAGAAACAAAAAATCTTCAGGCTTTCTTTGAAGAAAAATTGGCAATTCTTGGTTTAAATGAAAAAGAAATTGCTGACTTTACAGAATACTGGGTTCCAGAATTACAGGGCAAAAAATATGTATTCATAACTTTCTATTCGCAGGAAAGAATTGATTCAGAAGCTCCATTAAAAATTTCTCCAAAACCAGATTCAATTATTCGTGTTTATTTTGATCACAAAAAACTTGATCAGAAAATTACTGTAAAAGAACAGGTTCTTACTCCTGCAGCTCGTACAGGTTTTGCTGTAATTGAATGGGGCGGAAAACGTTATAAAGAAGCAGCAAACTAATTTATAATCATGATATTGGAATTAGACTCAACGCTTTTTAAATTTATAAAAAGATTTGTGGGTGCAGGAATTATTTTTTTTGTATTCCTCTTATCAGCTTGTAGCAAAAACTCTGCATTACATAGGGAGATTACAGATGGAATTGCAAAATATCAATATTTTGAAGATGCAGCCATGTGGAATCATATTTACCATGGGACGGATGCTTTTTTTATTCCAGAAGCTGTAGAACCAAAAGCAATTATAATTCCTCATCACGATATTACTACTGGAAATCAGAATAGCTTTTACAAGGCTTTGTCTTATAAAATGCAGCCTTCTGTAATTGTTGTGGTAGCTCCAGATCATTTTGAAATGGGGCAAAAGCTTATTACAATGCCTGAAAATACCACTTTTATGGCACCAGAAGGCAATATGGAAGTTGATGCAGATTTAATTTCTCGCATTTCCGGGGCAGATGAGATAAAGGATGTAGTTTCATTGCAAAGTGATTTGTGGTTTCAAGAGCATGGAATTTTCATTCACACTCCATTTTTAAAGCATTATTTTCCACAAGCCAAGTTTGTTCCAATTCTGGCAAAAATGCTTACAACAGATCAGGAGTTTGAATCCTTTGAAAAACTTGGACAGGTTTTAGCAGAAGTTTTACCAGAAGATGCCCTGGTTGTTGCTTCAGTAGATTTTTCCCATTATCAAATTCCATTAATGACAAGTTTTCACGACAGAGTTTCACAAAATACAATTCAATGTATGGAAGATCCTCGTTATGCAGAAATAGATAGCCCTGAATCAATACAAGTAATTTTTTCTTACTGTAAGGCTAAAAAAGCAGATAAACCTGTTTTAATAAACCGTTCTTCAACCTATGATTACATTCCAGATGAATATGTAGAATCAACATCCCATCAGTACTGGTGTTTTTATGATGATTCTTTGGATTTGCTTACAGAATATGATTATTTTTCGAAAGTTCCAGAGACAAATCAGCGATATAACGAAAGTATTGATGCCAGAAATCAGACAATCTTAATTGGTGGAAGCGGTAAAACAGAAGCAGGCATTCGTACAACCTGGAAATGGGACAGATATAATACGGCTACAGATCCTGCAGATATTCTTTTGCGGGATGTGGCTGGAAAAGAGGCCCGTTTTTTATATGGTTTTGATGCAGTTATTATGGATCCAGAGGTTGGTACAACTTATGAACGAACACTTCATAATACAACCCTTACAGTGGATACAATTTCTATGAAAGATTTTCAAGGGAAATATAAAAGCATTTTTGCAGAGGCATTTGATAAAACTTTTGGAGATATGCTATTACCTGTATTAAAAAAGTTTTTTACCAGTAGGGAAGTAAAAGTGCTTGAAGTTGTAATGAGCACTGGTTTTACTCAAATAAACAAAGAAACAGTAAAATATGCTTTGACCCAATACGATGTAGTAGTTTTCCGTGATAATGAAGGAAAAGTTGATGGTAAAGCTTATATGATGGGGTCAGATTTAATTCTGAAAGAATATAATCTTGGAATAATCCATGGAGAAGGAAAGATAAAAGGTTCCCTTCTTGCAATAGATTTTTATAAAGGTGGAACAACTACTGCTACTTTTGATTATGAATCAGATACAGGGGTTGTTCCTGCTATTTATCAGTTTATTCCAGAAGAGTAAAAGTGTGATTGCAGCTGGTTTTAGTTTTTACTGTACCAGTTACAAATTACATCTTCAGCCTTTTTTAGGTGAATATTAAAGCCTGTATCTTTAGAAGCTTCTTCTTTTGTTCTATATATTACAGTGCTCCAGTCCCACCAGAAATAGCCCATGAACCAGTCTTTTTTAGTCATGACAGCAAGAGACGATTCATAAAAATTAGCCTGTTCATCTTCGCTCCAGGGGAACTCTTTGTGAGTAAAATCCCAAGGCATTTGAGCACAACCCAATGCACTACGGCATCCAATTTCCATAAAAATAATTTTTTTACCAAGACGTTTACTTACTTTTTCAAGATTGTAAGCAATTTTTTCCCATTCACCTTCCATCTCTTTTTCAGTAGCCCCCGGAGCTTTTTCTACAGGGTAGTAGGCTGAAGTACCAAGGTAATCAATAGCATCATACCATTGAGCCACTTCTTCTTTTCCATGATTTGTGTTGTAAACAAGAGGACCACTGTAAACAGCTCTTACTTTTGCAATAGTTTGTCGCCAGTAAGCTTCTTTTCTCTCTGTCCCCAGCATTTCACAACCAAGACAGAACATTTCGCATTTAGTATATTCTGCAATTTCTGCATAGTGCTCCAAAAAAGCACCATAAAATTCAAACCATTTAGACCAGTAACTGTCCTGATTGAACATAGTTTCATCTGGAAAATTAATAAGGGCACGCCAAACACCATCAGAACAGTTAATCATAGGTTTGAGGCAAACTTTAATCTTGCGAGAATGAAAACGATTAATTGTATCAATGATTTCCAGGTCTGGCATGTTAAAACGGTAGTCAAAATAAATTTCTGTAGAAGAAAAAGTTTTCTGATTCACAGGAACTGCAAGACAAACCCAGTTAATCCCTGTGTCCATTAATGCGTTTTGACTATAAATGCCATCATCACTGTTATATAAACCCTTTTTTGCATAATATCCGTATGTGAATCCTTTAATTTCCATGAAATTCTCCTTTTACAATTATATTACAGTATGATGGGGACAGGGATAAGGTATAAATCTAGAAATTAATTGTATTTTTTGATATTATGTATAGTATGAAAGTTGCAATTTTTTTTGGATCTAAATCCGACACAGACAAAATGAAAAAGGCTGCCGAAGTTTTAAAGGAATTCGGTGTTGAATACAAAGCATATATTCTTTCTGCCCATCGTGCAGGTGCTTTATTAAAGGAAACTGTTGAACAGGTTGAAAAAGACGGTTGCGAAGTTATTATTGCAGGGGCAGGTCTTGCTGCTGCTCTTCCTGGTGTAATCGCTGGTGAAACTGTTATTCCTGTAATTGGTGTTCCTCTTGAATGTATCAGCGAAAAATCAAACGGACTTGGTGGGATGGATGCACTTCTTTCCATTGTACAGATGCCTCCACAGATTCCAGTTGCAACAGTGGGAATTGGTAATGCAAAAAATGCAGGCTATCTTGCTGTTCAGATTCTTGCTATTAAATACCCAGAGCTTAAAGAAAAATTAAAGGCATTTCGTGCAAAGCTAGCAGAGGATGCTAAAAATTCAGGGCTTAATGTGGCTCTCTAAAAATAGGAAATATAAATGGATAAATTAAAGATTTTACTTGCTAAAGGCAGAATATACGAATCAGTTTATGCTCTTTTGAGTGATGTTGGTATTTCTATCAATCTTCCAGAGCGTCAGTACTTTCCAACAACAAATCAGAAGGATCTTGCGTTCCAGGTTGTAAAACCTCAAATCACAAGTCTTTTGCTTGCTAATAACAAGGCTGATGTTGGTTTTAGTGGAAAAGACTGGGTTTACGAAAATGGTGTTCAGGATGATGTTATAGAAATTATGGATCTTGGTTTTGATCCAGTTCGCATTGTTGCTGCAATTCCAGAAAATAAAGATTATGAAAAACTTCTTAAAGGTCCTGTTACAATCGCTACTGAATATCAGGCATTAAGTAAAAAATATGTTGAAGATAAAAAAATCGATGGTACAATTTTCCGTACTTGGGGAACTTCTGAAGGTTTCGTACAGGATACAGAAGATTCTATTGCTCAGATTTTGATTGATAATACATCTACTGGTTCTTCATTAAAAGCAAACCGTCTTAAAATTGTTGATACTTTGATGGAAAGTTCTACAAGAATGTATGCTTCTAAAGAAGCAATGAACGACCCTGAAAAGAAACAGAAAATCATGGAACTTAAGATGCTCTTTGAAACTGTTCTTAATGCCCGCAGTCGTGTAATGCTTGAAATGAACTGTTCTGAAGTTGATTTTGATAAATTGATTAAAGGGATTCCAAGTATGAAAAGCCCAACTGTTTCTCCTTTGTTTGGTGGAAACGGCTATGCAATCAAAATTGCAGTTAAGAAATCTGAAGTACCAACCCTTCTTCCAAAATTACAGAGTCTTGGAGCTACAGACATTGTAGAATACGAACTTAGAAAAGTAATGCTTTAATCATTAAAAAAAAGAAAAGGGTAAGTTGTGAAATTAATAGTTATGTTACAATCAGATTAACATAGAGGATGAATATGGCAAGAATTGCAACTGTAAAAAGAGTGACAGGGGAAACCCAGATTGAATTAACTTTGAATCTTGATGGAAGTGGAAAGTGCGATGTAAAGAATCCTATTGGTTTTTTTGATCATATGCTTAAATCTTTTTGTAAACATGGTCTTTTTGATTTAAGGGGTGAAATAAAAGGTGATCTTGAAGTAGATCAGCATCACACAATTGAAGATACTGGAATTGTTCTTGGTGAATGTTTTCGTAAAGCCTTAGGCGATTGTGCCGGCATTTATAGAAGCGGCTTCTTTATTTATCCAATGGATGAAACTTTAGTTCAGGCTGCAGTTGATTTTGGCGGACGTGCTTATCTTGTTTCTAATGCAAATCTTACTGGAATTCCTCTTGTTTCTGTGTCTGGTGGAAAAGAAGCAAGTTTTCAAACAGACTGTTTTGAAGATTTTTGGCATGGTTTTGTAAATGCTGCTCAGTGTAATCTTCATATTGATGTGATTCGTGGAAGAAGCGATCATCATAAGGTTGAAGGAAGTTTTAAAGCTGTATCTCGTGCAATTCGTGCAGCAGTTGAAATTGATGAACGAAGAAATGGTTCAGTTCCTTCTACAAAAGGTGTAATTGCATAATTATGGAAGATATTGTTGTTTACACAGATGGTGGATGTCACGGAAATCCTGGTCCTGGAGGATGGGGAATTGTTGTTATTGCTGATGGAGTTGCAAAACAACTTTCTGGTGGCGAAAAATTTACTACTAACAATAAAATGGAATTAACTGCGGCAATTGCAGCTTTATCTGTAATTAAAAATACACCTTCTTTTGCAGGTCGTAAGGTTGTTGTAAATATTGACAGTCAATATGTTAAAAATGGAATAACAACCTGGATTCACAGCTGGAAAAAAAAGGGATGGATTACAGCGGATAAAAAACCAGTAAAAAATCAGGAATTGTGGATTCAATTGGATAATCTTAATTCTTCTATGGAAGTTACCTGGAACTGGGTAAAAGGCCATGCCGGTGTTGAATATAATGAAATCTGTGATCAACTTTGCCAAAGTGAAATCGCCAAGTATGAATAAAGAGTAGGTTTAAATTAAAGAAAAAATCACAAACAAACTTCCCACAGCGCAGTTACCTAAAATGGCTACCGCAGAAAAAAGCCTTCTCAAAACCGCTAGATATCGTCGCTAGACGCTAAGGGCGGCAAGGAAACGATAGTTTCCGCCCTTAGAGCCTTTTTGAGAATTCTTTTTTTCTGCTCCCGCCATTTTAGGTAACTGCTCCCCGATATTTTTAATATTTTCTTTCATTAGTAAAATAGGCCCCTAGAAAAGCGGGGATTTTAAGTGAAAAACATTGCATTGTGAAAGTTTCAAGCATTTATGGCAGTAAATGAGTGATTCTTTTTTGAAAGCGGGGATGTGTTTTGTAAATTCTGCCCCTTCCGGGCCCATGGTTTGAATAAAGAAAAATTAAAATACCAGGGAAGTCTTAGAGTAAAAGTACGAGAGCGAAAACGGGACTACGAAGTGCCTCTGAAGCTGACGAGCACAGCGAGATGGATAACTTCCAAACAGCTTCAGCGAGCAGCTTCGTAGGCACGTTGTAGCGGT
>JAHAZJ010000084.1 GCA_018385315.1 Treponema sp.
AGTTCAAAGCCGACACGCGGTCAAGCAGCCTGTGGCACAACCCATTGTTATGTGGACGACAGGCGCACTGGAGTTTTATGAAAAGAAACTTTTTTATTTTATCCATGAGTTTTATTTTTGTAATTGCATTATATGCACATGGAAATATTTTAACAGACCATTCACAAATAAAAGAATTATCATCTTTCAGGATAATGGGGGAATAGAGATATGCCGGTTTTCGATTTTATATAAACAACGGGGCGTTGCGGTCCTAGTTGGAAAATGATGTTACCGCAGAAGGGGTGACGGAAAACGAAAATTCCTGTGACAGTTTGCTGGCACAGGAATTTTCGTTTGAAGGCAGGGGAAGGCTTTCCCCTCCTCTATTAAAAAACTATCTTACGCTGAACAACAAGTCACCGTAGCTTGGAACTGGCCATTCACATGATGGCATAAGTCCTTCCAATTCATCTACGTTTGCACGAAGTTCGTTCATTGCAGGAATAACGTTTTCTTTGTAGTATACAGCAGCTTTATCAGCTTCAGTTACATCTTTTGCAGCAGCAATTGCTTTTTCTAGTGTCTGAACCTTGTTGAAGATGCTTGCTGTAAGTTTACCAGCACTCTTAGCAACATCAGATTCGTATGTAGAATCTACACCGATGCTAGTCTTAACTGTAACTGAGTCTGCAAGTTTTTTTCCGTATGCACTTGCGGCTGGAAGATACAATTTCTTTGTCATATCAATCATTGTTAAAGCTTCAATGTTGATAACCTTTGTGTAGTTGTCGTTATAGATTTCATAACGTGATTTAAGTTCTACATCGTTGAATACACCGTGTTTCTTAAGAACATCTGCATTTTTCTTGTCACAAAGGTGAGCAAGGGCATCTGGAGTTGTCTTAAGATTCATTAAGCCTCGTTTTTCAGCTTCTTTAACCCATTCATCAGAGTAACCGTTTCCGTTGAAAATGATTCTCTTGTGTTCTTTGATTGTCTTAAGAACTAAGTCATGAACTGCTTTGTTGATATCTTTTGAACCTTCAAGCTGATCGGCAAACTGGCTTAATTCTTCTGCAACTGCTGTGTTCAACATTATGTTACAGCAAGCAATTGAATCGTTAGAACCTAAAGAACGGAATTCGAATTTGTTTCCTGTGAAAGCAAATGGAGAGGTACGGTTACGGTCTGTTGTATCCTTGTTGAAATCTGGAAGAACTGTTACACCAATCTGCATCTTTTCTTTATCTTTAGAACCATATGCAACACCTGCTTCAAGAGCGTCGAGAATTGCTGTAAGTTCATCTCCCAGGAAGATAGAGATGATTGCTGGAGGCGCTTCGTTAGCTCCAAGACGATGATCGTTTCCGGCACTTGCAACTGAAATACGGAGCAAGTCCTGATAATCATCAACAGCTTTAATAACTGCGCTCAGGAAAAGGAGGAACTGTGCGTTTTCGAAAGGTGTTGCACCTGGATCAAGCAAGTTTTTACCTGTGTTTGTAGAAATTGACCAGTTGTTATGTTTACCAGAACCGTTTACTCCAGCAAATGGTTTTTCGTGTAAAAGACAAACCATTCCGTGTTTAGATGCTGTCTTTCTCATTAATTCCATTGTAAGCTGGTTGTGGTCACAAGCAAGGTTTGTCGTAGAGAAGATTGGAGCCAATTCGTGCTGAGCAGGAGCAACTTCGTTGTGTTCTGTTTTAGCAAGAATTCCCAGCTTCCAGAGTTCTTCGTTCAAGTCTTTCATGAATGCCTGAACCCGTGGCTTAATCATTCCAAAGTAGTGATCTTCAAGTTCCTGTCCTTTTGGAGCTTTTGCACCAAACAATGTGCGGCCTGTATAAATAAGGTCTGGACGTTTGTCGTAAACTGATTTGTCTACCAGGAAGTATTCCTGTTCTGGACCTACTGTTGTTTTTACTGAAGTTACAGCTTCGTTTCCTTCAAAAAGTTTAAGAACGCGAACTGCCTGTTTTGAAATTGCTTCCATTGAGCGAAGTAATGGAGTCTTCTTATCAAGAGCTTCACCTGTGTAAGAACAGAAAGCTGTTGGAATACAAAGTGTACCGTCTTTAATGAATGCATAAGAAGTTGGGTCCCAGGCTGTGTAACCACGAGCTTCGAATGTTGCACGAATACCACCACTTGGGAAAGAAGAAGCATCTGGTTCACCCTGCACTAATTCTTTTCCTGAGAATTCCATAATGATTCCGCCTTCTTTTGTTGGCTGGATGAATGCATCGTGTTTTTCCGCTGTAACACCTGTTAATGGCTGGAACCAGTGTGTAAAGTGAGTAGCACCTTTTTCAATGGCCCAGTCTTTCATTGCATTTGCAACGATGTTAGCAACAGATGGATCCAGTTTTTCTCCACCTTCAATTGTTTTCATAAGCTGCTTGTATGTTTCTTTTGGCAAGCGAGCTTTCATAGTTGATTCGTTGAATACATTTTCACCGAAAATTGATGTTACTTTGTCCATACTATGGAACCTCCTGTAAAACAAAAAACGCCGGAATCTCCCCTAATAATTAAGGGAAAATCCCGGCGCCTTTGCCATATTGATAAATAATTTAAAACCTATGTTAAAACAAAAAAGGTCGCAAAACCACCAAGTTCTGCGACCTCATTGCCGTATGCTTTATTTATACTGCTAGATTAAATATTTGTCAATAATTTGAAATAATTAAATAATTATTTGCTGTAAACTTTCTTAATTCTTTCAATAGCTTCGATTGTTTTTTCGTAGCTACCAAAAGCTGTAAGACGTAAGAAACCTTCTCCTGCTTTACCAAATCCGCTGCCTGGAGTTCCTACAACCTGACACTTATTCATAAGTTCATCAAAGAAATCCCAGCTTGACATGCCGTTTGGAGTTTTGAACCAGATATATGGGGAATAAATTCCACCGTAGCAAGTAAATCCTGCTGATGTTAATCCGTCATAAATAACTTTTGCATTTCTACGGTAATAATCCAAAGCTTCCTGAATCTGCTTCTGACCTTCTTCTGAATAAACAGCTTCTGCAGCTCTCTGTGTAATGTAAGAAACACCATTAAATTTTGTAGACTGACGACGGAACCACATTGCATTTAATTCTGTTCCATCAAATACTAAATCGTGTGGAACTACTGTGTAACCGCAACGCAAGCCTGTAAAGCCGGCTGTTTTAGAGAATGAACGGAATTCAATAGCACAGCTTCTTGCGCCTTCAATTTCATAAATTGATTTTGGAATTGAATTGTCTGTAATAAATGCTTCATATGCTGAATCAAAAAGAATAAGGCTATGATTTTTATTTGCATAATCAACCCATTTTTTTAACTGTTCGCCAGTTGCTACTGTTCCTGTTGGGTTATTTGGGAAACAAAGATAAATAACATCTGCAATTTTTTCTGTAGGGATTTCTGGCATAAATCCATTTTCTTCTGTACAAGGCATGAAAATTACATTGTTTTTTCTTCCGCCCATAATGTTTGTATCGTAATAAACAGGATAAACTGGATCACAAATTGCAATTGTATTATCAACTGCAAAAATATCTCCAATGTTTCCACAATCAGATTTTGCACCATCAGAAAGGAATATTTCAGATTTGTCCATTTTGATTCCACGGTCTGTATAATCGTGTTTAAGGATTGCTTCAATAATAAAATCGTAACCAGTCTCTGGAGGATAGCCTCTGAAAGTTGATGCATCTGCCATTTCATCAACAGCTTTGTGCATTGCTTCAATTGCAGCAGGACAAATTGGTTTTGTAACATCACCAATGGAAAGTTTAATTACATCCTGTTCTGGATGAGCTTCTTTATATTCACGAAATTTCTTATTTACTGTTGAAAAAAGGTAATTTGCTTCCAAATCCAAAAAGTTCTTATTAATCTTCATATGACCTCCAAAAATGACTCATTAATTTAACTGTTTATATAGAAGAATGTCAATGTACTATTCTATGGTTTTACCTCATTGACTAAATTCCAAGAAAGTTTTATAACTAGTAAGGTTATTAAAACGAGCAAGGGCGTTCGTTCAATCAGGTAAACTGTTTTTACACGATTGAATGAACGTCTTTTTTTTTAGTCAGGAGTTCAAAGTGAGTAAAGCATTTCTTGTTCTGGCAGACGGAACAGTATTTGAAGGGCAATCCATAGGAGCTGAGGGAAGTTCCATTGGAGAAACCGTTTTTACGACGGGAATGACCGGTTATTTGGAAACTCTTACGGATCCAAGTTACTTTGGGCAAATTGTTACCCAAACCTTCCCCCTTATTGGTAACTACGGAATTATTCCTGAAGATTATGAAAGTAAAAAAAGTTGGGTTAGCGGATACATTGTTCGCGAATTGTGTGATTTGCCTTCCAATTTCCGTTGTAGCGGAGATTTAGATTCCTTCCTAAAAAATCAAAACATTATTGGTATTTGTGGTATTGATACCAGAGCCCTTACTAAAAAACTTCGGGAAGCCGGTGTTATGAACGGCATGATTATCAGCAATAGTGATGAAACTCCAATTGTAAATGATGAACTTCTTGCAAAAATTAAAGCTTATAGAGTAGAAAAATCAGTTGAAACTGTTTCTTGTTCTAAATTAGGAATTAGGAATGCGGAATTAGGAATTGATGATGGGTTTATAAAATACAATTCAATTGCTAAGACTTGGCCTGAAACTAATCATAATATTTATCATATTAAAAAGCCGGTACGCATTGTTTTGTGGGATTTTGGTGCAAAACATAATATTCAGCGGGAACTGGAAAAACGTGGAGCAGAAGTTATTGTTGTTCCATATTCATATACTGCGGAAGATATTCTTAAATTAAATCCAGATGGAATCATGCTTAGCAATGGTCCTGGGGATCCTGCCGATAACGTTGGTGTAATTGCAGAAATTAAGAAAATGTGTGATGCCGCAAAGGAAGGCAAAGTTGTAATCTTTGGTATTTGCCTTGGTCACCAGATGCTGGCCCTTGCTCGTGGAGCAAAAACTTCTAAATTAAAGTACGGTCACCGTGGTGGAAATCATCCTGTAAAAGATATGGAAACTGGTCGAATTTATATTTCCAGCCAGAATCACGGTTATGCTGTAGAAAATGATACTTTGCCTT